>NZ_DBNGVP010000176.1:0-70055 GCF_057119385.1 Archangium sp.
CACCACGTTGTCCGGCTTGAGGTCTCGGTGCACCACGCCCACCGCGTGCGCCACCCCCAACTGCTCCGCCAGCGCCAGCACCGCCCGGGCCGCCCACGCCGCCCCGGGGTTGTGGCGCTCCACGTACGTGTCCATGGGCAGGCCGGGCACGTAGGGGGTGGCGACGTAGAGGAAGAGCGGCCCGGCCTCCGGGTGCTCGCCGTGGTGCCCATGGCAGTCCACCTCCACCAGCTGCACCCGGTGCAGCCGCAGCAGCACCTCCAACTCGCGCCACGCCCACGCGCCCGCGTGCGGCAGGTACAGCAGCTTGAGCGCGTACAGCCTCTCGCCACGCCGGGCGCGGAACACCGTGCCGTAGCTGCCCGCCCCCAGGCGCTCCTCCAGGGTGAAGCCCGCCACCCCCTCCCCCACCTTCGGTAGGAATTCCTCTTGCGCCCCGGGCCGGCACAGCCGGTTGCGCAGCTGCCGCCACCGCCACCGGGCCACGGCCTGACGCCGCTGCTCCGTACGCCCCACCGCTGCCTGCTCCATGCGCACCACCTCCGAGGTGGGGCAGCGTAGCATGACGCCCCCCGTCACCGGCCGCGCGTGGGCCTTCCTCACCACGGGAGCGCGTCCCCGGGAGGCCCTCTCACTGGTAGACGTCTACCAGTGGTGTGGGTGGATGTGTGCCTCCGATGGTAGACGTCTACCACTGAAGGGCCCTCTGGGGCCACTCGGGACGGGAGCCGCTCCGGCAATCCGCGGCCTGTCTGAGGGGGTCGTGCCGACGCATCCACGCGCTGGAACGAGCGAAGCGCTCACCCCACCGTGACGCGGCGCACGCCGCGGGCCTCCAGGAGCGCGGGGAGGCGCTCGCGCTGGTCGCCCTGCAGCACCAGGGTGTCCTCCTCCACCGTGCCCCCGCAGCCCAGGCCCCCCTTGAGGGCCTTGAGCCACTTCTCCAGCTCGGCGGCGGGCAGCCCCAGCTGCTCCACCACCGTCACCTCCTTGCCGCCCCGCCCCTTGCGCTCCATGCGCACCACGGCGCGCGCGGGGCCCTTGGGCCCTTCAGGCTCCTTGGCCTTCACGGGCGCGGGAGCCGGCCCCGCGGGCAGCTCCTCGCGCTTGAGGCCGAGCGCGGCGAAGGGGTTGTGGAAGGGCGCCGCCGGAGCGGGCGCCTCGGGCTTCTTGTCGCGCTTGCCCATGGCGTCCGTCCGCTCAGTGGGGGTGATCGTGCGCCTGCAGCGCCTGCTGCGCGGGCGCGGGCAGCACCTTGAAGGCCGCCGCGTCCGGGTTCCCGTCCGCCATGATGAGGGCGTAGAGGAACGACGGGATGGCTTGCGCCTCGCGGCCGTTGATGACCACCAGCGGCGTGCCGTGCAAGTCGTGCTGCCGGGCGAACGCGATGTCCTCCGCCAGCTTCTTCTCCGTCTCCGCGCTGGAGATGCACGCCTCGAGCTGCGAGCGCGTCACGGTGCCCGAGGACATGATGCTCAGCACGTTCTGCGCATTGAGCGTGGCCTGGGCGGCGAAGAGCTTCTCGCGCAGCTCCCAGTAGTCCGGAGCGTCCTCGGTGCAGATCTGCGCCTTGGCGGCGAGGCAGCGGGTGCCGGAGCCATCGGTGGCCTGCGGGGGCATGGTGCGGTTGCACTGGGAGTCGAGCGGGAACTGGCGCGCCTCCAGCGACAGCTTGCCCTCGGGGAGGCGCTTCTTCATGAGGGCGAGCACCTCCACCAGGTTCTTGCAGTGGGGGCAGCGGCTGTCCGTCCACTCCACCATCTTCACCGGCGCGTTCTCCGGGCCGTAGCGGCGGCGCGTGGCGGACGGGGCCGGCAGCGGCGTGTCATTCTTGTAGCGGGCGAGCGCGTTGGCCACGGCCTGCTGCTCGGGCTGGGACAGGCTGGTCAGGTACGCCTCCAGCGAGCCGGGCGCGGCGGTGGAGGTCATGGTGGCCACCTTCTCCACGGCGGCGCTGGCCTTGGGCGTCTGCATGCCGGGCATCAGCAGCGCCACGTAGGCGGCGGCGGCGAAGCCTCCCGACCACTGGAGCGTCCGGCCCCACTCCCCGGCCTGCGGCAGCACCGGACCGGGCAGGCCCTTCCAGGCCACGGCGGCGAAGGAGAGCGTGAGGGCGTAGGTGGCCAGACACGTGGGACACAACGCCCCGGCGCTCGCGCTGGCGAGCCCGAAGACGAGGCTGGCCCCCACACCGGCCACGGCCGTCAGACGCAGGCCGTTGGTGGCGGGACGCACGGTGTGCCCGTTGCTCCGCCACACCAGGAAGAGCGCCGAGAGCGCCACGGCGACGATGCCCCACACCAGGCCGAGCGCGGCCACCGGCATGCCCAGCCGCTCGTGCACGCCGCTGGCGAAGGCGGAGTTCCACACCGTCTCGCAGTTGATCTTCTCGGAGATGCCGCAGGCGGTGGTCCCACCGCCGCGCAGGGTGAGGAGCTCCTTCCACTGGTAGATGGAGAGCGCGGCCTCGGCGAGGCCCAGGCCCAGCAGCGCCGCGGCACCGCGGACGGGGACAGGAGGGGGCGGATTGGCCTTCTTGCTCATGCGTGCTCCGGAGGGGGGGTCATCAGGACGAGGAGGCGGGCGTTGTCGGGGCCGTCATTGGTGACGCCGTGTTCGACGCCCGCGGGTGCGAAGAGAGCGGCGCCGGGGCCATGCGAGGCCTCGTCCGCGCCGATGCGGAAGCGGCACCGCCCCTCGAGGACGAGGTACACCTTGTCCGAGGTGGCGTGCCGGTGGGGCTTCTGACTCTGGCCGGGCGTCAGGCAGTACACGTCCAGGAAGAAGCGCTCGGACTTGAAGAGGTTGAGCTTCTGGAGCTTCTCGGCCGAGAAGCCCATGAAGTCCGACAGGTGTCTCACATCCATCGTGGCATTCACTCCCGGGCCTCTATATAGCGACGGTCATGGAACCGCTGTCTCTGCATTTTCTTCATGAGCAGGCAGGAGCCCATTTCCTGGAGGTCCATGGCCGGGAGGCCGTGGCCGACTACGGGGACGTGGAAGCCGAGTACCGGGCGGCCCGGCAGGCGGTGGCCCTCCATGATGCCACCTACCGGGAAGCGCTGCGCATAACCGGCGAGGACCGCATCAGCTTCCTGCATGGGATGGTGACGCAGGACGTGAAGGGGCTGGCGGCCGGGGTGGCGACCTACGCGGCGATGATCACCGTGAAGGGCTCCATGGTAGGTGACGCCCGTATCCTGCGGCGCGAGGCGGATCTGCTGCTGGACGTGGAGCCCGGGATGGGCGCCAAGGTCCAGGAATTCCTGGGGAAATTCCTCATCTCCGAGGACGCCGAGCTGCACGAGGCCACGGGCGAGCTGGGGGTCCTGAGGCTGCTCGGACCCCGGACGGCCGAGCTGATGGGCGCCGTGTCGGGCGGTCCCTTCGCCCCCCTGCCCCCGGACGCCACCCGGCCCCTGTCCCTGGCGGGGCAGGAGGTCCTGGCGGTGGGTCGCCCCGGACAGGAGGGCGTGGACCTGCTGGTGCCTCGGGGAGGGCTGGAGGCGGTGTGGAAGGCGCTGGTGGCGGCGGGTGCGGCCTTCGGGCTGAAACCGCTGGGTTGGCGGGCGCACGAGATGCTGCGGGTGGAGGCGGGGGTGCCGCGCTACGGACAGGACATGGTGGAGACCACCATCCCGCTGGAGGCGAACCTCACGAACGCCATCTCGTACAACAAGGGCTGCTACATCGGGCAGGAGGTGATTGCCCGAGCCACCTTCCGGGGCCACATGAACCGGAAGCTCGCGGGCCTGCTGCTGGGGAGCACCGAGCCGGCACCGGGCACCGAGCTGAAGAAGGACGGCAAGAAGGTGGGCTGGGTGACGAGCGTGGTGCGCTCGCCGCTGAAGGGACAGACGGTGGCACTGGGGTACGTGCACCGGGACTACCTGGAGCCGGGCACGGTGCTGGCGGTGGGCGACGGACCGGCCGAGGCCACCGTGGCGGCCCTGCCCTTCTCCTGAGCCACTCCGCCCGAACCTCACGAGGCCCTTGCTCCTTCGCCGTGCCCAATTTCCCCTCGCCCTCCGGGAGAGGGACGGGGTGAGGGTATTTGAGTCACCCGGCCATTGCTCCCATTTGACTTCCGGGTACGTGGTGTGGTTCGGCTCGTCGAACCTGACCTACTCGAGCGGCCCGAACGCGTTCAACGAGACCGGCACCGTTCACCCGCTCTACGGACGGGTACTACAACCACTTCAACGACGCCTATAACACCGGCCCCCTGCAGGTAGTGCACGGGCCGTGGGCCACGGGTTGGAGCACGGGCCCCGATACCCTCACCCCGACCCTCTCCCGAAGGGAGAGGGGATAGGGGGACAGTGAGGAGCAAGGGGACTGAGGGGACAGTGGGGCTCAGGCCCGCCCTTCCGCGTTCTGCTGACGCTCAATGCTCTCGAACAGCGCTCGGAAGTTGCCGCCTCCGAAGCCCTGGTCTCCCTTGCGCTGGATGATCTCGTAGAAGAACGGGCCCGCCCCCGGATCCTTGTAGAGCGACGCCGCGTCCTTCATGAAGATCTGCAGCAGGTAGCTGTGCTCCCCCGCGCCGTCCACGAGCACCTCCAGGTCGCGCAGCACCTGGATGTCCTCGTCGATCTTCTTGATGCCCAGGTCCTGGATGCGCTGGGGCAGCGCGTCGTAGTACGTGCCCGGCGTAGGCATGAAGGAGATGCCCGCCTTCTCGCGCATGTCCTTCACCGCGGTGAGGATGTCCTTCACCACCAGCGCCAGGTGCTGCACCCCGTCACCCTTGTGGTCCTCGTTGAAGATGTTGATCTGCGAGGCCTTGAAGAAGGGCCGCAACGGCTCGTTGTTGGCGAACTTCACCCGGCTCACCGGATCCCACATCACCTCCGAGCGCAGCCCCGAGCCGTGCGCGCGCTTCTGCTGCGCGGCCACGTCTTCCGTGTGGAATTGAATCTCCCAGAACTTCTCGAAGCCCATCACGTGCTCCATCCACAGGAGCATCGGCTTCATGGTCTGGAAGTTGGACGTGATGTGGTCGATGTGCGTGAAGCCGTAGCGGTTGTTGCCCCCGCGCGGCTTCTCGTGCTGCACGAAGCCCGGGTAGAGCGCCTTGTAGCCATCCCGCTGGATGAAGCGGAACGTCGTGTCACCAAACGGCGTGGTGATGGAGAACTGCGCCAGCTTGCCGCCCTTGTCGTCCGTGTAGCGCTGGATGTCCGTGATGAAGGTGGCGCCGCGCTGCTCCAACAGGCGGTACGTCTTGTCGATGTCCTCCACCTGGTAGTTGAGCGTGCCCACCCCGTCCGGGTGCTTGCGCAGGAAGCGCCACGCGCGGCCCCCCTCGCCCACCGGCTGGCTCACCACCAACACCACGTTGCCCGCCTGGAAGACGGCCGACTTCTGCCGGCCCTCCTTCTCCAGCTGCGGCGAGGACACGCCCTGCTCGGCGAAATCCAACCCGTCCACGTAGAAGCGCCGGCTGCGCTCCAGGTCGTGCACGTACCAGTGGACGCTCTCCAACCCCTTGATGCCCAGCGACTCGAGCTTCGCCATCATCGACTCCTTCGATTCAAGCCGGCACCGCGTCGGGCTGCCGGTCCGCATGTGCCGCCTGGAAGGCGGGAAGGCTGGCGCACGCCGCTTCAATACGGGTGAGCAGCGCGTACGGCCCCAGGTCTACTCCGAAACGCCGGGCCCCGTAGAGTTGGGGAACCAGGCAGATGTCCGCGAAGGACACTGCGTCCCCCAGGCAGTACGCGCCCGCCGTCTCCTGCACGGCCGCCTGGAAGGCCGCCAGGCCCCGGTCGATCCAATAGGCGCACCACGCCTTGTCGTCCCCCTTCAGCTCGCCCTTGATGCGCTGCAGCACGGACAGGTTCTGCAACGGTTGGATCCCCGAGTTCACCATCTCCGACAACATCCGGCAGCGCGCCCGGAGGAAGGGATCGGCCGGCAGCAGGGCGGGCGAGGGATGACGCTCCTCCAGGTACTCGAGGATGGCCATGGACTGGCCCAGGCGGTGCACCTTGCCGCCCTCGGTGACCTCCAGCGTGGGCACGGTGCGCATGGGATTGACGGCGCGGTAGGCGTCGGAGTTCTGCTCGCCTCCGTCCCGCACCAGGTGCACGGGCACGTACTCGTACGGCAGGCCCTTGAGATTGAGCGCGATGCGCACGCGCCAGGAGCACGACGAGCGCCAGTAGCTGTAGAGCTTCACGGTTTCACCACCTTCTGGAGGTGGATGTGTCATGCCGGAATCCCCCACTCCGAGTAAAGGTTGGATAGTCATCCCCTACCCGGAGTCCCGATTTCTCGACCCGGCGTGATGTACCGGTAAGCTGTCACTCCAGCCATGCCCTCGAACAAGAACGAGCTCGCAGCCCGCATCGCCCTCACCAAGCCCACGGACTCCGTGCGGGGCATCTTCTTCCGGGTCGTGTTCGAGCTCATCGAACGCAAGGGAGGCCCCCAGGCCCTGCGCCAGGTGCGCAGCGGCTCGCTGGCCAAGGACATCGCGGACCTGCGGACCTACCCCGCCTCGGACTACCTCACCATGCTCTACGGCGCGGCGGACGCGCTCGAGGGGCAGCTGGGCAACGAGAACAGGGTCTTCAACGCCTGCGGCCGCGCGTGCGTGCAGAACTTCTCCACCGGCCCGGGCCAGGTCGTCTTCGGCATCCTCGGCAAGGGGGACCCGCAGCGGCTCTTCGCCCAGACGCGCGTGGCCTTCAGCACCGTGGTGACGTACGGCAAGCGCGAGCACAGCCCCGCCGGCCCCAAGGGCTGCATCCTCAGCTACCGCGGCGACATGCAGCCGGCGGCCTACCACGTGGGCATCTTCGAGGGCGCGCTCGAGGCCCTCGGCTTCAAGGGCACCGTGAGGGCCAACGTGCTCGGCCTGGACTCGGTGGACTACCAGATCAACTGGGAATGAGGCTCACTCCAGGCAGGTGAGCGTCAGCTCCATCACGCCCACCAGGCGCTCACCCACCGAGGCCCAGCAGTAGAAGCGGTAGTCGCGGCCCTCCACCCCGTGGAGGTGGCTGCCGAACGTCACCGACTCACCGGCGTAGGCGAGGCTGTCGGCGCGAACCTCGCCCCGCGTCACCAGGTAGCGCGCCTCCGGGTTGCCCACCAGCTGGCGCAGCAGCGAGCCCGCCAGCCCCGACAGGCCGCTCATCACCACCGCCACCGGCAGCACCGGGTGCATGGCGAAGTGGCCCTTGCACAGCTCCGCGCTCACCGGGCCCAGCGTCGCCTTCAGGCACTCCCCGTCCCGCACGTAGCCGTGCAGCGGCGGCGGCTGGCGGTGGGGGTTGGTCCGCATCGCGGCGAAGTCGCCGGACGTGCAGCGCGGCCCGCGCTCGGCCCGGGGCTCGCGGCGCATCTCCTGGCGCGCCCCCTGGAAGAGGCGCAGGAAGGCCGCCGCGGACAGCACGTTGTAGTCCACCTCCAGCGAGAAGAGCGCCTGGCCCCGCGCGTCCGTCAGCCGCGTCTGGGCCGTGGCCATGCGCTTGTCCCGGAACTCCGCCTTCGCCGTGCCCACCAGCAGCTCGGTGGCCCGGGGCAGCGGGCCCGCGTGCAACCGCTCCAGCCGCGCGCGCCGCGCCAGGTAGTAGTGCTGCCCCTCCTTGGGATTCACCAGCGACGACGCACACGAGCCCAGAATCGCCAGGTGCCGCCCCACCTCCGCCGCGTTGATGGGCGAGGCCTCGCCCCCCGTCTCCTGCTCCACCGGCACCCGCGCCGTCAGCTCGCCCTCGCCCACCGCCCGCACCTCGCTCAGCGCGTAGTACGGATCCCTCACGCAGATGCGCGCGAACAGCTCCTGCCGGTTCAGCTCCTCGGGAAGCCGCGGCGTCTCCGGCATGAAGTGCACCGGCTCTCCCCACACGCTGGCCAGCGCGGGCGGGGCCATCGCGACGATGGCGGGCGTGGACCGCGAGGACCGGGGGGGGACGGCCAGAGACGAATGCTGCTGTGCGTTACCCATACTTCTTCCCTCGTGTTGGAGCCTCCGGGGGGCAGAGGACTCTTGGGACACAGAGAGGTGTCGGTTCCGACACACCGTGGGTGGACTCTAACCCACTCCCCCAAACTCAGGTAGGGGAAAAATTTGCCGTGAGCCCAAACCTCGTCATGGGCCGGACAGGCGGGCCAGGAAAGCTGATGGGAACTGGGAGCTTTCCCGGCCCGGTGTCACGCGCCGGACGCTACGGCAGGGAGATGGCGGCGCTCACGCGGATGCCGAAGTCGCACGAGGCGGTGTTGCCGGACGCGTCCGTGGCGGTGCACGTGACGTTCGTCAGGCCTGGCAGGAAGAGCGAGCCGGAGGGCCGCGAGCAGGTGACGGTCGCCGGGCCGTGGTCCGGGTCATGGCTGCCGTTGTCCACGCTGGCGTAGCCCTGGCAGGAAGCATCCGCGGGCACGGTGACGTCACGGCAGAGGGCCACCGGCGGCAGGTTGCCCGGAGGCACCTCGCAGGTGAGGTCCACCGAGGCGGAGGCGGTGTTGTTGTCCTCGCGGCACTCGGCGTCGCGGCCCGAGCCCGTGCCGTCATCGTCCACGCGGACGAAGAGCTCGGCGGTGCCGGAGCCGGGAGAGGCCACGGAGGTGGTGACGAGGACGTCCGTGCCCGCGGGCAGCGCCTCGGCGAGCCGGGCCACGGCGAGCAGCGTGCCGCCCGAGGCCGGGTTCCCCGCGGAGAAGGCCACCTTCAGGCCCGCCGCCGCCGTCGCCTGGCCCTGGTTGCGCACGCGCGCGGGTTGAGCCTCCCGAAATCCCTCTCCGCTCGGAAATATTTCGTCATCTCCTCGAAGCGCGCGGTTAACAACCGGTGTGCATCTTCCAGGATGCGACCCGGGAGCAAGCGTCCAACCGTCCCTGAATGGTCAGGCGGTGAGACCTCGTCCCCCTCCAAGTGCTCCCGGGTCGTATCTTCTTGTTTCACGCCCTGTTCATCAGTGAGCCGGAGAAGATCCCCTGACGAGAGAGGCATCGCTCGGCGGACCTGACGCAGGGCAAGCGGCCATGATGGCGGACCTCGCCCGTCATCTTTCGTAATAACGGCGAGATTCACCGAAACATCGCGACGCATAGATCTCGGCCCATGAGGTCAACGACCGAGCTACCGCGACGCGAAGAGCAGTCCCCTCCCCTCCAGCCCAGGTCCCTGCCGGTGGAAGACACCCGGCGCTGGCACCTGCCCGCCCGGTGGCCCTTGTGGCTGGGCGTCATCGCCGTGGTGGTGGCCGCGGGCGTGTGGCTGCTCGAGCCCAAGGCGAAGGACCCGGCCGCCAGCTTCGAGACGGCGGCGGTGCAGCGGCGCGATGTCGAGTCGCGCGTGACGGCGACGGGCACCGTGTCCGCCCTGGTGACGGTCCAGGTCGGCAGCCAGGTGTCCGGCCGTATCCAGGAAATCCTCGTCGACTACAACTCGCCGGTGAAGAAGGGCCAGGTGATTGCCCGCATCGATCCGCAGCTGCTCCAAGCCGCGGTGGAGCGGTCCCGGGCCAACCTCATCGCCGCGAGGGCCAACGTGCAGAAGGCGCGCGTGGAGGCGGACAACTCCCGCCGCCAGGCCGAGCGCTCCAAGACGCTGCGTGACCAGCAGTTCATCTCCCAGTCGGAGCTGGACACCGCCGAGTCCGCCGCCCAGGTGTCCCAGGCCCAGGTGACCTCGGCCGAGGCCGCGCTGGCCCAGGCCCAGGCGGCACTCAACGAGGCGGAGGTCAACCTGCGCTACGCCACCATCGTGTCGCCCACCGACGGCATCGTCATCTCGCGCAGCGTGGACGTGGGCCAGACGGTGGCGGCCTCGCTGCAGGCCCCCACCCTGTTCACCATCGCCGAGGACCTGCGCAAGATGCAGGTGGACACCAGCGTGGCCGAGTCCGACGTGGGCCGGCTCCAGGACGGCATGCGCGCCACCTTCACCGTGGATGCCTGGCCGGGGGTGAACTTCGAGGGCGTCATCCGGCAGATCCGCAACGCCTCGCAGACGGTGCAGAACGTCGTCACCTATGACGCCGTCATCGACGTGGCCAACCCGGAGCTGAAGCTCAAGCCGGGCATGACAGCCAATGTCACCTTCGTCACCGCGCACCGGGAGAACGTGGTGACCGTGCCCAACGCGGCGCTGCGCTTCCGGCCTCCAGCGCCTCCCGAGGGAGCGGCCCCGCAGGGCCCTGGCGTGGGCGGTGCGGGTGCTCCGAATGGCCCGGGAGCGTTCGAGAAGCCCGCCCCCGGCACCAAGACGGTGTTCGTGCTGCGCGACGGGAAGCCCCGGCCCGTGCGCGTGAAGCCCGGCGTGACGGACGGCACGTACACGGAGGTGGAGGGCGAGCTGCGCGAGGGAGCTCAGGTCATCACCGCCATGGCCGCGGGCGCGCAGTCCACGCAGGGCACGAGCCAGGGCTCCGGCCAACGGACGGGCGGCATGGGTGGCATGGGTGGCATGGGCGGCGGCAGGTCCGGTGGGGGATTCCGTCCCCCGGGGCCCTTCTAGGCAGGCGTGAGGCGCGACATGAACGGTCAGCGACAGCAGATGCCGCTCATCGCACTGCGGGGCGTGAGCAAGATCTACCGGACGGGAGACGTGGAGGTGGCGGCCCTGCGGGGCGTGGACTTCAACGTGGAGCCGGGCGAGTTCGTGGCCATCATGGGCTCGAGCGGCTCGGGGAAGTCCACCCTGATGAACATCCTCGGCTGTCTGGACCGGCCCACCTCGGGCCAGTACTTCCTGGACGGCCAGGACGTGTCGCGCCTGGACCGCAATGGCCTGGCCATCGTGCGCAACCGCATGCTGGGCTTCGTCTTCCAGAGCTTCAACCTGCTGGCGCGCACCAGCGCCCTGGAGAACGTGGAGCTGCCCCTGCTCTACGCCGGGGTGCCCGCGCGCGAGCGCAAGCGGCGGGCCCGTGAGGCACTCGAGCGGGTGGGCCTGGGCGCGCGCCTGGAGCACCACCCGCGCCAGCTCTCCGGTGGCCAGCAGCAGCGCGTGGCCATCGCCCGGGCGCTGGTGAGCCAGCCCCGCGTCATCCTCGCCGACGAGCCCACGGGCAACCTGGACTCGCGTACCAGCATCGAGGTGATGGCGCTCTTCCAGGAGCTCCGTCACGAGGGCATCACCCTCGTGCTGGTGACGCACGAATCGGACATCGCCAGCCATGCCGGGCGCGTGGTGGTGGTGAGGGACGGACGCATCATCTCGGACAAGCGCCAGCAGCCGGTGCCCGCGGAAGTGCCGCCGCTCGAGGAGGCCGTGTCATGAACGTGCTCGAGACGATGTCGCTGGCGGTGCGCTCACTGCTGCGCAGCAAGATGCGCTCCTTCCTCACCGCGCTGGGCATCATCATCGGCGTGGGCGCCGTCATCGCCATGGTGGCCATCGGCGATGGGGCCCGGGCCAGCGTCCAGAAGGTGTTCGACGCGATGGGCACCCACATGCTCATCGTCATGTCCGGCTCCACCAACTCGGGCGGCGCGCGGGGAGGCTTCGGCAGCCAGCCCACCCTCACCTGGGACGACCTGGAGGCCATCCGCACGCAGCTGCCGAGCGTGCGCGCCGCCGCCCCGGAGATGCGCACCAACACCCAGGTGTTCTCCGAGGACCAGAACTGGACCACGAGCGTCACGGGCACCACGCCCGACTACTTCGACGTGCGCGGCTGGAGCATCGCCACGGGCCGGCGCTTCACCGAGGCGGACGTGGAGGCGGGCACCAAGGTGGCCGTCATCGGCCAGACGGTGGTGGAGAAGCTGTATGGCGCGGGCTTCGACCCGGTGGGCCAGGTCATCCGCATCAAGAAGACGCCCTTCACCATCATCGGCATGACGGCGCGCAAGGGACAGTCGCCCATGGGGCAGGACTACGACGACAGCATCCTCGTCCCCGCCACCACCTTCCAGCGGCAGCTCCAGTCCCAGAGCCTGGGCAAGTACATCACCGGCGTCCTCAACGTGCAGGCGGATGCCAGCGCCGGCACCGCGAAGGCCCGGGAGGACATCAGCACGCTGCTGCGCGAGCGGCACCGGCTGGGCGAGAACACCCCCGATGACTTCGACGTGAGGGACCTGTCCGAGCTGGCCAACAGCCGCCAGCAGAGCACCGAGACGCTCAGCCTGCTGCTGGCCTCCATCGCCGCCGTGTCCCTGGTGGTGGGCGGCATCGGCATCATGAACATCATGCTGGTGAGCGTCACCGAGCGCACCCGGGAGATTGGCGTGCGCGTGGCGGTGGGCGCGAGGCCCCGGGACATCCTCGCCCAGTTCCTCATCGAGGCGCTGACGCTGGCCCTGCTCGGAGGGCTCATCGGCGCGGCGGTGGGTCTGGGCGTGGCCCGCGTCCTCGCCAACCAATTCCAGTGGCCCCTGTTGATCCGCCCGGAGGTCATTCTCATCGCGCTGGGCTTCAGCGCGCTCGTGGGCGTGGGCTTCGGCCTCTACCCCGCGCGCAAGGCGAGCCAGCTCGATCCCATCGACGCACTGAGGTACGAGTGATGCGAAAACTCCTTCCCCTTCTCGCCCTGCTGCTCGCCGCCAGTCCGGCGTGGGCCCAGCAACGCGTGCTCACCCTGGAGGAGGCCCTGCGCACCGCCACCGAGCGGCAGCCGCAGCTGCGCCAGGCCCAGGCCAACACCACCGCGGCCAACGCCCGCGTGGACCAGGACTTCGCCCCGCTGCTGCCCCAGGTGAGCGCCAACCTCACCTACCAGCGCTCCCTGTCCGAGGGCGGCTCGGTGAACACCACGACCCCGTCCGGCTTCATCAGCCGCGAGGGCGTCAACGCGGGCGCGTCCGTCAGCCAGCTCATCTGGGACTTCGGCCGCACCACGGGCCGGTGGGGGCGTGGGCAACATCATCGAGCTGTCCGACGCGCAGCTCTCCGCCACCAACGCGGCCGTGCAACGCGTCCAGGCCACGTACAACCTGGCCACCGCGCGCACGGAGCTGGCGCGCGCCCTGGGGCGGCGGCCCGGCCCCACCGGGTGAACAATTTCCCATCCTCTACGGCTGGTACGGATAGCGCGCCAGAACCTTCCCGTCCGGGGAGACAGCGTACAATTCGAACCAGTCGGGTGTCGGGCTCACGCCCGCGGCGAAGCGTCCACATCGCTCCGGACGTTGGTTGATACGGACGAAGTAGAGCCCGCCCTGCTCGCCAACGACGGCCTCCAAGGCCTGGGCGGAATAGGTACAACTCCCCGCATACTCCTTCGGGAAGCGAGCCAGCACGTGTTGCATCGCCGCATGTGCCGCGAGCACGGCGGGGCCCTCCAACGTGGCCAACGGACGCACGTCAACAGGCCAGTGAATACCGGCTGCGAAGAGGGGCCTGCGCGCGAAGATGTCCGCATACAGTTCCGAGATGCCGAGCTGGAGACTCGACTCCCCGCGTCCAACTCCGGGGAACTGGATGAGGAACGCCGGTGCTCCCCCGTCCGCCTCCGGAGCGTTGGATGGAGGGGCCTCGCTCCCCCCATCCACCAGAAGCGAAGCAAAGAGGACGAGGTAATTGAGCTTCGACATATCACCACTCGAAGAGGGGGCGGGTTTCTACTTCAACGCGGGGATGCACTTCGGAGAGGCGCCTCCAGGGCTCAGCATGCTGGAGGGCTGAGGCTGACAGGTCGCCTGGAAATCCCAGCGCTTCGAGTCCTCGCTCCATTTGAATACCTCACCCGCTGGATTCCATTTGTAGAAGCGTGGAGTGTCTCGTCGACCCGTGGCGAGCCAATGCCACACCGGAATCAACCCTCCTCGCGAATCACGGACCATCCTGCCACTGGGAGTCGCCCCGTAGGCCACCATCATCCAGACTCCCTCACCTGACTCTACCAGGGGAAAGATGGTCAGATCCGGGCCGCTCATGATCGTTCCGCAGGGGTGGTTGTGAGCGAAGCCGAGAACGGGCAGGTCCGCCCATCAAGGCCTTGAGTGTCGGTACGACCAGGTCATCCGGAATATCGGATGCATCCGAGACCACGGCGGCGATGTCGTCATGCTTCCAGGGTCCAGGTGCCACCGCGAGACCGGGCTCTCCCTCCAGAATGGGTAGCTCGGTTCGCAGGAAGTAGGCTCTTGGCCCTGAGCATGACAGGGAGAGCATGAGTGTCGCGCAGACACCCTGGAGCGGGAGGAGCTTCATCCACGCACAGCCTAGCATCGGCCCTTCGGGTCCCCTCCTCTCCCTCCGGGCCCGGGGTGACGCGCCGCACCAATATGAACAATTTCCCAGATTTCGAGAGGTGTCCGTATTGAACGGAAAATCTTGGTGGTAGGGTTTTCCCCACGCTCGTCTGGAAGACAGGCGGGCGTGAACCCCCCACACAGGAAGTTCCCCATGCACATCCGTACGGCAGTCATCGCGGCGACGGCCACCGCCGCGCTCCTCGTGGCCCCGGAGGCCTCGGCCACCAACTACACGCTGTGGATCCACGGCAAGAATGGCGGCGGTACCCAGCGCGGCAACTACGCCGACTTCTCCAACTGGGGCCCGAGCACCGTCGCGGCCGGCGTGAACAAGAAGGCCGTCAACTGGGATGGCCGGCAGAAGATCTCCGTGGAGAACTTCCGCATCCGTGACGCGCTGGACTGCTTCTGCACCGGCTCCAACTGGTGCTACATCGCCGTGCACAGCGCGGGCAACCTGCAGATCGGCTACGCGCTGTCCCTGTACGGCGGCTCGGCGCGCTACAAGAAGAACGCCGTCCCCAACTCCACGGGCGTGTGCGGCAACACGGACGGCACCACGCAGGTGGGCTGGAACATCAAGTGGGTGGACGTGGCCTCGGGCGCCGGCGGCGGCAGCGAGCTGGCCGACAACGGCGAGTGGGCGACGAGCGATCCCATCGTGGGCGACCTGACCACCAGCACGGCGCGCTCCATGTACAACCACAACACCACGCGCTCCAAGTGGTTCTACATGTTCGCCGCCGCCAAGGGCACGCTCTACTCGGGCATCCTCTCCGGCCAGGATGACGAGGCCGTGGCGTACCACTCCACCGGCGGCGTCTCCGTCAAGGGCGGCTTCTGCAACCCCGGCGACTGGTTCTGCGACGGCACCCTCAACACGGGCACCGCCGCCACCAGCAACGGCAAGGCCAAGTGGAGCTACCACACCGTGCAGTTCCGCGATGACGGCGAGAACCACGACCACTACCAGAACGGCAACTGGGAGAACATCGTCGGCGTGGTGCGCGCCGACATGGCCGCCTACGCCTACTGAGACGCAGGCGGCCTGAAGCTCAGGCCACCTCGCGCCGCTCGCCAGTCCCCTCGGCTCCCGCTGACGGAGCCGGGGGGGCCGGCTCGGAGAGGTGCCCGCGGAACGTCTCGGCGGAGAGGTACACGGAGACGAGGGTGACGAGCGCCAGGCCCACCATGTAGAGCGACACGGGCCAGGGCTTCCCCCCGGTCTGCGACAGCAGGAAGGTGGCGACGAGCGGTGACAGGCCACCGGCGAACACGGAGGCGAGCTGGTAGCCCAGCGAGGCCCCGCTGTAGCGCACGCGCGTACCGAAGAGCTCCGAGAAGAAGCTGGCCTGGGGCCCGTACATGGCCGCGTGGGCGATGATGCCTAGCGAGATGGCCACCACGATGAGGGCCGTGGACTTCGTGTCGATGAGCCAGAAGAAGGGGAAGGCCAGCAGCGCGCAGGCCACGGCACCGCCGAGGTAGACGGGGCGGCGGCCCACCACGTCCGACAGGGCCCCGAAGGCGGGAATGGCCACCAGGTGCACGGTGGTGGCCGCGAGCACGCCGTTGAGCATGGTGGCCTTCTCCAGCTTCAGCTGCTCGACGCCGTAGGTGAGGACGAACGTGGTGACGATGTAGAAGAAGCCGTTCTCCGCGAAGCGCGCGCCCATGGCGAGGAGGATCTGCCGCGGGTAGGTGCGCAGCACCTCGAGGATGGGGAGCTTCTGCGGGCCGGCGCTCTCGGCCTTGGACACCTGGTGGGCGGCCTGCTGCGCGCGGAAGGCGGGGGACTCGGCGACGCTGACGCGGATGAAGACGCCAATGCCGATGAGCACCGCGCTGAAGAGGAAGGGCACGCGCCAGCCCCACGAGACGAACTGCTCCTCGGGCAGCTTCGAGAAGAGGGAGAACACGGCGTTGGCCACCAGCAGGCCCGCGGGCGCGCCCATCTGCGGCCAGCTCCCGTAGAAGCCGCGCCGGTTCGCCGGAGCGTGCTCCACGGCCATCAGCACCGCGCCACCCCACTCGCCGCCCAGGCCGAAGCCCTGGAGGATGCGCAGCAGCACCAGCAGGATGGGCGCCCCCACGCCGATGCTCTCGTAGGTGGGCAGCAGGCCGATGGCGAACGTGGCCAGGCCCATGATCATCAGCGTGGCGCTGAGCATGGACTTGCGCCCGAGCTTGTCGCCGAAGTGCCCGAAGATGATGCCGCCGAGCGGCCGCGCCACGAAGCCCACCGCGAAGGTGGCGAACGCGGCCAGCGTGCCCATCAATGGGTCGAAGGACGGGAAGAAGAGGCGGTTGAAGATGAGCGCCGCCGCCGTCCCGTACAGGAAGAAGTCGTACCACTCCACGGCGGTGCCGATGAAGCTCGCGGCGGCCACCTTCCAGATGTTCGTGTGCTGCTCCTGCGCGGGCGCCTGGGAGGCGTTGGGTACCGTCACGGTCTTTCCCCTGTCATGAAGTGGTACGCGTGCTGCGTTTCAGCGGGCCGTCCAGCCGCAGTCCATCACCTGGGCGGCCCCGGTGATGCCACCCGCGGCCTCCGAGCACAGGAAGGACACGTACGCGGCCACCTCGCTCGGCTCCAGCAGGCGCTTCACCGCCGCGGGGGCCAGCATGACGCGCTCGATGACCTCCGTCTCCGTCATGCCGTGCACGCGGGCCTGGTCGGCGATCTGCTTCTCCACCAGCGGCGTGCGCACGTAGCTGGGGCAGAGGGCGTTGACCGTCACGCCCTTGTCGGCGGCCTCCAGCGCCACCGTCTTCGTCAGCCCCATGAGGCCGTGCTTGGCGGAGACGTAGGCGGACTTGTACGGCGAGGCCACCAGACCGTGCAGCGAGGACACGTTGATGATGCGGCCCCACTTGCGCGCGTACATCAGCGGCAGGGCGTGCTTCGTCAGCACGAAGGGCCCCACCAGCATGATGCGGATCATCTGCTCCCAGCGCTCCTCCGGGAACTCCTCCACCGGAGACACGTGCTGGAGCCCGGCGTTGTTCACCAGGATGTCGAGCCGGTCCCACTCCCGCTGGGCCCGGTCCACCAGGGCCTTGCACTCCTCGCGCGAGGACACGTCGGCCCGCTGCGCGACGGCGCCCGGAATCCCCGCGGCCACCTCGCGCGCACCGGCCTCGTCCAGGTCCGACACCAGCACCCGGGCCCCGCGGGCACCCAGGTCCTCGGCCACCGCCCGGCCAATTCCACTCGCCGCGCCCGTCACGAGCGCGGTCCTTCCCGTCAGCTCTCCCATGGACATCCCTCTCAGAGAATCATGCGCAGCGTGAGGAAGCCCGACAGGTCGCGCTCCTTCAGCTCCGGCTTGCCGTCGATGTCACGCGCGTAGGTGGCCACGCGCGCCCCCAGCGCCACCTGGTCGAACATCCACCATGTCGCGCCCACGTTGAAGTAGGTCATGGCCGTGCGGGTGACGGGCTCGCTGGAGGGCGTGCCGCCAGTGGGGGGCACGAAGGAGGGCGTGTGGTCCGCCACGCGTACGACGTAGAAGCCCACGCCCGAGCGGCCGGAGAGGAAGACATCCAGGCCGCCCGACATCGTGAGCGCGTCGAAGGGCGTCCGCAGCAACTGGTTGCTGTAGCCCGCCACCGAGTTGACGACGTCGTTCTGCACGCGCGCCACGTTGAAGAAGGGCGTCACCTCCACGGGCAGCGCCGGCACCATGCCCTTGAGCTTGAGCTTCACGCCGCCGCGCAGGTTGTAACCCTCCAGGGGCGGATCCTGCGTGGAGGTGGCCTGGTAGTTGATGCTGAAGACCTGGGCCATGGCCTTCACCTCGAACCAGGGGTGCTCGTAGGAGAGCGAGGGGCTGATGACGCGGAAGTGGATGTCGTCATCCGGCTGGCCGTTGCGGAAGTTGCCCAGGGGCCGCTCCCAGAAGCGGCTGTTGCCGCCGAAGGAGCCACCCACCATGAAGGAGGCCGAGGTGCTCAGCGGGTTGGCCTCGGTGTAGCTCAGGCCGGCGGTGAGGCCCCAGCGCGTGTAGCGCGCCTGCACGCCCTGGCCGCGGTTGAAGCCGCTGTAGAGCAACGGGTCACGCGTGTACTTGTCCGCCAGGAGCACGTCGCCCATGTGCGCGGAGAAGTAGTCCACGCTGGCCGGGTCCAGGATGATGCCCGCCTCCACCGTGGCGCCCCAGCGCTGCAGGCGCAGCACCTGGTCACGCACGGACATGGAGGCCGTGCCCTCCCAGATGCCCGAGCCGTGGTTGCGGATGTTGCGCTCGAACTCGCTGCGGAAGGTGACGTAGGGCCCCAGCCGTCCCTCGGCGCCGAAGCGCGCGATGGCCACCGTGGTGATGCGGCTCTCCTTCTCCGGGTTGGGGTTCACCAGCAGGTTCTCCGACTGGAGACCGCCCGCGATGGAGAGCACCGGGCTGATGAAGTACGTGTCGCTGCCCAGGGCGAAGAGGGGCCGGGTCGCGGGCGTCGGCGCCCCCAGCACCAGCGCCGTCGGGTCCTGCTTCGCCTCGGCATCCGGCTTCGCGGGAGCCTGCGGCGTGAGGGCGGGAGCGGCGGGAGCGGCCTGCGTGACGGGCGCGTCGGCGGACGCCGGAGCGGCGGCCTCGGCGGTCTGGGCGTGGGCGGAAGCCGACAGCAGCGCGGACGCCAGCGTGCACACGAGCGCCACGCGAGACGCGGTGGGGAGAGAGGAAGTCATGGGGGGGAGAGAACTTTCTTGGGGGCTGCTCTCCAGAAGGGGAACCGCCGCCCGCGCGGCAGCCACGGGCGCGGGCGGCGGAGCAAGACGGACAGGGACCGCGGCTACTTCGCCAGATAGCCCATGGTGAGCTTCAGGCCCGCCGCCGAGCGCAGGGAGCCGAAGTGGTTGGCGATGAAGCCCTTGTTGAAGTAACCGCTGGTGTCGTAGTCGTTGAGCGTCGTCAGCTTGTTCACCGAGCAGTCCGCCAGGTCGATGCGCGAGGCGGACTCGGACACGTACAGGTCCTGGTAGTTGGCGCCCTGGTCGATGTCCGTCATGGTGATGGTGTAGTACTTCACCACGTTGCCGCCGCACTGGCCCGTCTTGCCGAAGGCGTAGTCACCATCCGCGCACGGCGTGGCGAACAGGTCGCGGGGGCCGTTGAGCGGCTTGTGGAAGTACGTCTGCTGGTAGTTGGTGCGGCTGCCCATCTCGCACACGATGGTGCCACGCATGGTGCGGTTGTTGGCGCACAGGGAGCTGGGCGGATCGAAGGTGGACACGCCGTGGTTGGCGCCCGAGCCGAGGATGACGTGGCTCACCCGCGTGAAGGGGTTGATGGACTCCGGCTTGCCGTCCACGTAGTCCACGTACAGCCGGCGCAGCGCATCCCGCACCACCGTCACGCCCAGCGAGTGGCCGATGATGGCCACCTTGCGGTTGGGGTTGTTGAGCATCACCGCCTTGATGAGGGACTGGAGGATGGGCGTGGACCAGCCATGGTCGATGTTGCCCGCCGCGTTCTCCGTGCTGCTGTTGGCGGTGGGATCCACGGTGGCGACCAGGTCCGTGCGGAAGTCCACCGCGATGACGCGGTAGCGCTCGGCGATCAGCGCCTCGGCCAGCTGCACCCGCGCCTCGGTGTCCGGGTTGAACTGCACCTTCTCGAAGGCGGAGTTGATGGTGGTGCCCGCTGGCAGGAGGAACTTCTCCCAGGAGTGCGGCCGGGTGGAGTTGCCGTGCACCAGGATGACGATGGGCTTGGAGGTGTCCTCGTTGCTCTGGGTGTACTCCTTGGCGGCGCAGTTGTAGCCGGGGATGCGGGCCACGTCCCCGTCGATGTGGTTGGCCGCCTTGTTGGGACCCCCGAAGACGCCGTCCCCGGTCCACTTGCCGTCGTTGTTGCCGTCCGTGTACGGCGTGGAGCCGGCCGTGTTGTTCTTGTCGTAGTAGAGGTTCTCGATGGAGCAGCCGGGGTGGTTGCTCAGCGGGCGGTACTTGCCGTCGTACTGCGTGTACGTCGCGGGCGTCTGGCGCTCCGTGAGCGAGGGCTCGGCCATCTCGGGCGCGTCGCGGAAGGACCAGCTGGCCACGTCCACTCCAGCGGCCACCAGCTCGTCGTGACGGGCGGAGATCTGCTTCTTGCACGCCTCCACCGACACGACAGCCTCCTCCTCCCCGTTACCATTGCCGTTGCCGTTGGGCTTCTCGCACGCCAGCAGCGCGCACGCCGCGAGACCGGTCGCGTAGAAACGGAGGGAGAACCTGGACATCCTCATGTATGGCTCCTGTGGAGAAGACGAGAGGCGTGGGGGACTGCATGGGTCGGGTAGCGCCTGCTCGAGCCGGCCGTCGGGGCGGCGGCGGCATACTACCGTAACATGAAGCCGGACTCATGTTTGTATGATGCCCGGTTCAGGTTCTCCCCACCGCCCGTCCTTGACGTCACGCGTCATGCTCGGCGGTTCAACCTGATGCCGGGTTCATGTCTTCATGATGCTAGCTTCATGTTCGCAAGGGTTTGACATTGCGCGTCATGGACGGAGGGATTCCCTTACACAAATCCGGATAAGGAGCATTCAAGGAATTGTGTTAAACCTCACCCGCGCGAAGGCGTGGGTGGACAGCATCTCCGTGGGCCCGCCGACGGCCTCGTCCGACACCACGCCTCCCACGGTGAACATCACCGCCCCGGCCAACGCCGCCACCGTCAGCGGCACCGTGGACGTAACGGCGAGCGCCTCGGATGCCGTGGGTGTGAAGAAGGTCGAGTTCTACGTCGACGGCTCGCTGGCGGACACCGACACGGCGGCCCCGTATGTCTTCACCTGGAACACGGCGGGCGTGGCCAACGGCAGCCACTCGATCATGGCCAAGGCCTATGACGCCGCCAACAACGTGAGCACGGACAACGACACCTCGGTCACCGTGAGCAACACCAGCGGCGGGACCACGACCGTGTCCTTCTCCAGCATCGCGGCGGATGACGGGTACGTGAAGGCCAACGCGGATGGGACCTCGCCCGCGGTGGGCACCATCAGCACGCCGGCCATCGGCAAGGGCACGGACGCGAAGCTCAACCGGGCCTTCTTCTCGTTCGACACCTCGGCGCTGCCGGACACCGCCACCCTCGTGCGCGCCTCGCTCAAGGTGACGCTGTCCTCCTCCGCCGGTGACCCGTGGGCCGACCCCGCCGCCGGCAACACGCTCGTCATCGACCTGAAGAACGGAGTGTTCGGCACCAGCGCCGCCACGGAGACCGCCGACTACGCCGCGGCCGCCTCCGCCTCGGCCGTTGCCGAGCTCATCAAGTTCACCACCGGCACGCAGAGCTCGGCGGACTTCAACGCCTCGGGACTGGCCTCCCTCAACAAGACGGGCAAGACGCAGGCCCGCCTCCAATTCAAGCAGAACCCCTCGGGCACCTCGTACCTCTTCCTCACCGAGGGCACCGGCGCCACGCTGACGGTGGAGTACAAGTAGAAGCCACACGCGCCTACGGCACGGCCGCCGGCAACCACGACGGCCGCAACTACCGCGTGGTGAACAACACCGTCACCCGATGAGGCGCCGAATCATTCAAAGGACGGGCCTCGAGCCAGACTCCGGGGCCCGCCCGCTCCTCTGCTCTCCAGACGACAGCACGGGCGTACGGGCCCCTCCCCGGGGGGATGCGGAAGCGAGCCCGCCTGCTCATTTGAAGCACCCTACCCTCTGGCGCATGAGCCGCCTCGCCCCCCTTGGCACCGCACTCGGCGGTCCCAAGCTTGTCGATGACGCGCCGACCCCACCACCGTAGGTGGTGCGACCAGAGGGGGAGGGCATTGATGGCGGAGGGCTACGAACAGGCTGGACCCTCTCTGGAAGGGGCGCATCCCGGCAGGCGGCTGGGCAACCGCTTTGAGTTGACCCAACGCATCAAGCAGGGCCGTGGCATCACCACGTGGCTCGGGGTGGACCTGCATACCGGGGCCCGGCTCGTCATCAAGACGACATCCGCCCTCTCCCTGGTCCCCACCGCCCGCCAGCGCCTGGAGCACGAGGCCGGTGTGCTGCGCTCCCTGCACAGCCCCTACCTCGTCCCCGTCCTGCACTTCGGCTCCGGGGGAGACCTGCTCTTCCTGGCGACGCCCTTCGTGGCCGGAGTGTCGCTCCAGGAACGGCTCGCCAGTGGCACCCTGTCCGTCCCCGAGGCGCTCATCGTGGGCCAGTGTGTCCTGGCCGCCCTCGCGGAGACGCACGCCCACGGCATCCTCCACCGGGATGTGAAGCCCTCCAACATCATCGTCGAGGGCCGCCCCACCCTCACCCGCGCCACGCTGGTGGACTTCGGCCTGGCGCGCAGTGAACGGTTGGACCCGTCCCTGCGCGACCTGCCCGTGGGCACCGCGCGCTACCTCTCGCCCGAGCAGGCCGGGCTCCTCAACCGTCCGGTGGAGGCCACTTCGGACCTGTACGCGGTGGGCGCCGTCCTCTTCGAGGCGCTCGCCGGCCACCCGGCCTTCGACGGCACCTCCGTGGGCGAGGTGTTGCGCCAGCACCTCACCACCCGGCCCCGCCTGCGCACCACCGGCGTGGAGGTGCCCCGCGCGCTGGAGGAGGTCGTCTCGCGGCTGCTACAGACGGACCCGCAGGACCGCTACCAGTCCGCCGAGTCCGCGCGCGAGGACCTGCGCGCCATCGAGGCGGCCCTGGCCCGGGGTGAGCTGGACCCCGAGCTGGTGGCGGGCGCCCACGACATGCGCCACAGCCTCACCGAGCCCTCCTTCGTGGGCCGGCACGAGGAGCTGGCGCTGCTGGAGCGCGAGCTGGAGCGCGCCCGCACGGAGCCGGGGCGGCTGCTGGTGGTGGAGGCCGAGAGCGGCGGCGGCAAGAGCCGGCTGCTGGAGGAGTTCGCCACGCGCGCGCGCCAGCACCGGGCCTGGCTGCTGCAGGGACAGGCCGTGGCCCAGTCCGCGCAACGGCCCTTCCAGCTCTTCGTGGACGTGGCCTCGGGCATCGCGTCAGCGGCCCTGGAGCGGCCCGCCCTGGCGGAGCTGCTGCGCGAGCGGTTGCAGGAGCAGGCCGCCTCGGTGTGCACGGTGCTGCCGCAGTTGCAGCCGGTGCTGCGTCCCGCGCAGCAGGGCCTGGGCCCCGAGTCCCTGGGCGAGAGCCGCGGCGTCTGGGCCCTCACCACGCTGCTGGGCGCGCTGGGCACGGAGGCGGAGCCCGCGGTGGTGCTGCTCGAGGACTGTCAGTGGGCGGATGAGCCGACGCTCCGGTCGCTGGAGAGCTGGCAGCAGGCGCGCCGCACCGTGGGTGGACACGTGATGATCATCGTGTCCTTCCGCAGCGAGGAGGTGGGCCCCGGGCACGTGCTGCGGCGGCTCAACCCGGCGGCGCACCTGCGGCTGACGGCCTTCGGGCCCGCGGACGTGGCGCGCATGCTGGAGTCCATGGCCGGCACGCTGCCGCGCGAGGCGATGGAGCTGGTGGTGCGCCTGTCCGAGGGCAATCCCTTCATGGCCTCGGCGGTGCTGCACGGGCTGGTGGAGGACGGCGCGCTGGTGCCGGGCCCCCGGGGCTGGCAGGTGGAGCCCGAGGCCATGGCGCACGTGCGCTCCTCGAGACAGGCGGCCTCCTTCCTGGTGCGCCGGCTGAAGCTGCTGCCGCCGGAGTCCCTGCGCCTGCTGTCGGTGGGCGCGGTGCTGGGCAAGAACTTCGACCTGGAGCGGGTGGCGAGCCTGTCCGGCACGCCGCGCGAGCGCGTGGTGGCGGGGCTGGTGGAGCCGCGGCGCCGGCACATGCTGTGGGAGGGCACGGGCGGCCGCTACACCTTCGTCCACGACAAGCTGCGCGAGGCGCTGCTGAGCCTGCTCAAGCCCGAGGAGCGCCGGGAGCTGCACCGGCTGGCGGCGCGCGCCATCGCGGCCAACCCACCGGCGGACCCCTTCGAGCTGGCCTACCACTTCGACGCCGCGGGCGAGTACACCCAGGCCCTGCCCTACGCGCTGGTGGCCGCCGAGCGGGCCCGGCAGCAGTTCGCCCTGGAGACGGCGGAGCACAACTACCGCATCGCCGAGCGCGGCGCGGCCGGGGCCGACCCGGGCATCCGCTTCCGCATCAGCGCCGGCTTCGGTGACGTGCTCATGCTGCGCGGCCGCTACGACGCCGCCCAACAGCAGCTCTCGCTCGCCCAGTCGCTCGCCCATGACCGGCTGGACCAGGCCCGCACGCTGGCCAAGCTGGGAGAGCTGGCCTTCCGGCGCGGCAACGTGGACGAGGGCAACGCGGCCATGGAGCAGGCCCTCCGGCTGCTCGGCCGCTTCATGCCCCGCTCGTCCGCGGCCCTGAGCCTGGCGGCCCTCTGGGAGGTCGGCGTCCAGGCGGGCCATACCCTGCTGCCCCGGCTCTGGTTGGCACGCCGTCCCCTCGAGCAGAGCGAGGAGGACCTGCTCGCCGTCCATATCTACAGCCGGCTGGCCTACAGCTACTGGTACCTGCGCGGCCGCATGGCCGTCCTCTGGGCCCACTTGAGAGACCTCAACATCGCCGAACGCTACCCGCCCACGCCCGAGCTGGCCCAGGCCTACTCGGAGCACTCACCCGCGATGACCACCCTGCCCTGGTACCGCCGGGCCAACGCCTACTCGGAGAAGTCCCTGGCCATGCGCCGGGAGATGGGCGACGTGTGGGGACAAGGACAAACGTTGCATTTCTACGCCCTGGCCCTCTACGCGGAGAGCCGTTTCGAGGAGAGCATCGAGAAGTGCCGCGAGGCGGTGCGGCTGCTGGACCGGACCGGAGACCGCTGGGAGGTCAACAACGCCACCTTCAACACCATCATGTGCCTGTACCGGCAGGGGAAGTTGAAGGAAGCGCTGGAGGCCAGCCAACGGCTGCATGGCGACGCACTGGCCATTGGAGACCGGTACGCGGTGCGGCTGGCGTTGGAGGCCTGGGGCAAGGCCTCCGGAGGCCGCATCCCCCGCGGGCTGCTCGAGGGGGAGATCTCCAACCCGGAGGCGGATCCGCAATCGCACTCGGGCGTGCTCCAGGCGGAGGCCATCCGCCAGTTGCGCGAGGGGGACGCCGAGGGCGCGGTGGCCACGCTGGAGGAGGCACAGCGCATCGCCGAGGCGGCCCACCTGCATTCGGAGTACGTGGCGCCCATTCCGGGCTGGCTGGCCACCGCGCTGCGCCAGCGCGTCGAGCAGGTGTCCTCGCTGGCGCCCCATGAGCGCAAGGCGCTGCTGAAGCGGGCCGAGCACGTGGCCCGGCGCGCGCACGACGTGGCGAACACCTACCGCAACAACCTCCCGCACGCCCTGCGCGAGCGGGCCCTGCTGGCGGCCATGTCCGGCCATGCGCGCCGCGCGCGCCGCTGGTTGGAGCAGAGCCTGAACGTGGCCAACGAGCTGGGCATGCGCCACGAGCGCGCCCAGACGCTGCTGGCGCGTGGGCAGGTGGGCCGGGCACTCGGCTGGCCGGGCGCCGCCACGGACCAGGAGACGGCCACCCGCGAGCTGCAGGAACTGGAGCAGGGACTGGGCCAGGAGGGCCCCGGGAGCTCGGAGCGCTCGGACACGCTGTCCCTGGCGGACCGCTTCCCCCGCGTGCTGGACGCGGGCCGGCGCATCGCCTCCGCCCTCACCCGCGAGGCGGTGTTCGACGCCGCGCGCCGCTCCATGATGGAGTTGCTGCGCCCGGAGCACTGCGTGGTGTTCGACCCGGAGGCGCTGCTGCCCGAGGACGAGCTGGCCGCGGCGGGCGTGGGCCGGACCGCCATCGCCCGGACGCTGGAGACGGGGCGTCCGGCGGTGATGGGCCAGGGCATGCCCGGTGGCGTCAGCGAGAGCATGGAGCTGCTCGGCGTGCGCTCGCTGCTGTGCGCCCCCATCCAGGTGCGCGGCAAGACGGTGGCCTGCGTGTGCGTCAGCCACCGGCAGGTGGGCGAGCTCTTCGGCGAGGACGAGGAGCGGCTGGCCTCCTTCGTCTGCATCCTGGCGGGCGCCGCCCTGGAGAACGCCGAGGGCTTCGAGCGCATGGCCGCCCTCTCCGAGGAGCGGGGCCGGCTCTACCGCGAGGAGCAGGAGGCGGTGCGCCGCCGCGATGACTTCCTCTCCATCGCCGCGCACGAGCTGAAGACGCCCCTCACCTCGCTGCAGCTCCACATCCAGGGCCTCATGTCCCAGGTGCGCCAGGGGCTGGAGCGGCTGCCCCCGGAGCGGCTCGGCGCCAAGCTGGAGTCCGCCAACCTCCAGACGCAGCGCCTGGGCAAGCTGGTGAACGAGCTGCTGGACATCTCGCGCATCGCCCAGGGGCAGATGCTGGGCAAGCTCGAGGACGTGGACCTGGTGCACCTGGTGCGCGGGGTGGTGGAGCGCTCGCGCGAGGCGCTCAACCGCGCCGAGTGCGACCTGCGGCTGAACCTGCCCGCCTCCATCGTGGGCCACTGGGACGCCATGCGGCTGGAGCAGGTGGTGGTCAACCTGCTCACCAACGCGACGAAATATGGCGCGGGCCGGCCCATTGAAATCACCGTCGAGGGCGACGCCACCCAGGCGCGCCTGCGTGTGCGAGACGAGGGCATCGGCATCGCCGAGGAGGACGCGGCACGCATCTTCGAGCGCTTCGAGCGCGCCGTGTCCGTGCGCCACTACGGTGGCTTCGGCATCGGGCTGTGGATCGTCCGGGAGATCGTCCAGGCGCTGGGCGGCACCATCGAGGTGGAGAGCGCCCTGGGCAAGGGCGCCACCTTCACCGTCACGCTGCCCCGCCACGGCCCCGAGGAGCCGCGCGAGGCGCATGAGACGCACTAGCCGGCGCCCCCGCCCTCAACGGCGGGTGAGCGACAGGTAGATGACGTTGTCCACGCTGTCGCGGAAGAGCTTCACCTCGGCCAGCTCCGAGGGATCGATCTCCGCGGTGAGGGCCCTCATCTGGTTCTCGTCGCGGTAGACGAGCCACCAGTCCATGAAGGCCTCCATGTACCCCGTCTCGGGAGGGAAGACGGCGAAGTTGGCCACCAGCAGCTTCCCGCCCGAGCGCAGCATGTGGAAGAGCAGCCGGGTGAGCCGCGCGGCGGTGCCCTCGGCCAGGTAGTCGTACAGGCCGGCCGAGTAGACGAAGTCCATGTCCCGGAAGGACGTCTTCCCCAGGAGCATGGAGCGCACCGAGCCGCACACCGTCCGCACCGGGCCGGTGGGGAACACCCGGGCGATCTCCGCCAGGCAGAGCGGATCCTGATCGAAGGCAATCAGCTCGCCGAGCCGGTGGTCTCGCACGGCCGTGGACAGCTCCGCCTCGCGCAGGTGGCCACACGCCACGGAGAGGATGCGCGGCAGGTGCACGCGCTCGGCGGTGGCGTCGAGCTCCGCCGCCAGCAACTCACGCCGCTCGCGCACGCTGCGCGCGCTCGGCTGGTCATGCATGTAGCGGTAGATTTCGCGGCCCTGGTACTCCAGGCCGTCCACGTGCGCGTGGTCGTTGTAGAGGTAGTCGATGAGCTCGGCGTCCCCCGCGTAGCCACGTGGACGTTCGAACGCGTGACGGGTGAAGGGACACTGGTGGATGACTTCGCGCAACGGGTGGGTGCGCACGGCTTCCAGACAGAAGCGCCGCCACTCCTCCCTGTCCCATTTGCGGCGCAGCGTCCGCAGTCCCCGGTGCAGGGACTCCATGCCGGACTGCACGTCTCCGCCCTGGGTGATTTGCGCGTGGACGTCATCCAGCCACGACGTGGCCCGCACAAAGGCATCACTCCAATCGACCCACTCCATCACAGGCGAGGCCAATTTGTTCCGCGGGTTGGGGGCATGACCAGGAGAAACAGCATCGCTCGAAGAGGAGGGAGGTCCTTCCATCGCCACCAAAACGAAGAGACCTTCCACTCCCTTCCCTTGGAGTGGGCCACCGGCCCTGTGCTGCCCTGGTGGGCAGGAAGGCGTGTGATCCAAAATGGAAGGCGTCGCGGAACGCTCTACATACACCGGCTCACAGCGCGAAATAGTCCCGGGTGATGTTCAAGCGCACGTGTGCGTCCTCGGGGTTCAGCTCGATGGAGCGCACGCGCGAGTGCGTGGCGAGGATGCCCACGCGCCGCAGCAGGTGCTCGATGTCCTCGGCGAGCGCGAGCACCGGGCGCACGGAGCAGCCGGTGGCGAAGGACATGTCATCGAGCTTCACCAGGTTGCCCGGCTCGCTGGTGGCCACGAAGACGGTGCCGCGCACCTCGTCCCGCCACTCCACCCGCAACGGGCACATCCGCAGGCGCTCGAGCACCCGCGGCGGCACGCACCGCACCATGCCTTCGGGAACGCGCTCCAGTCCCTCGCGGCGGATGAAGGGGACCTGGAGCTGACGAGCCAACGAGATGAGCAGCTGCTCCGGCCCGAGCAGTCCCATCCGCACCGCGGCCTCCCCCAACCTGCACCGCCACCGCGCCTGGAAGGCGAGCGCCGTCTCCACCTGCGCCGACGCCAACAGCCCGCTCGCTACCCACAGCTCGCCCAGCCGCATCCGCCGCACGCCCACGACCACCCCCCACGCCGCACGCCCCCAACACACTGCACGCGCTCGGGCGCCCCCCAGCCCCACACCACCCCGACCCGCCCGAGCGCTCCCGGCCCCAATCCCCTCAACCCACCCCCGACCCCCAACCCGTGCGCTTCTCATTGCGCGTCGCGTGCCACGCCCCACCTCATGGATTCCAAGGGGTTGGGCTCCTCGCCCCGAGGGGCCCCGCCGGTAAGCGGGAAGAAATTCAGGGGTGGGAGGGAGGGAAATCGGGAGGGCCGCTCCCCGTAGGTAGAGTGTCCGGCAGGCGATTCATCTTACGAGAGGGCCGGGCCGTCACCACGTCACGCCGAGGTTGAGCGTGCCGGAATAACGGCCCGCCTTGCCGATGGTGAGCGCCGGGGGCTCGCCCACGTTGGACACGGGCGCGCCGGTGGCGTAGCGCTGATCGAAGAGGACGGTGTAGTTGAGGCGCGCGTCCGCGGTGAGGCCCCGCCAGGACGCGCGCACGCCGGCTCCGAGCGGGACATTGCCCACGAGGTCATCACCGAAACCCCGCACGGTGCCGCGGATGTTGTAGACGCTGAGGCCCAGGCCGCCCATCAGGTAGGGCCGCACCACCGAGTGGAGGAGGCCCACGGTGGCCGCCGCGTGGACGCCGTGGCGCACCAGCTCCACGCCATCCGCCGAGGCCTGGGGAGCGCGCGTGTCGAGCCCGTTCACCGCGCCCGAGAAGCCCACCTCCAGGCCCACGTCCAGCACGCCCAGCAACGGAGGGGGCAGCACGTCCAGCATCACCCCGTACGTGACCCCCGGGTCGATGAGCGGCGCCAGGTCGAGGGTGTAGCCCTCCACGCCGGCCCCCGCGGTGACGGACAGCTCGCGCAGATGGGACCAGGGCGCCGCCCCCGCCACCTGGCTCCCCACGCCGAGCGCGAGGAGCACTCCCCACCCCGCTCGCCGCATTCCCGCTCCCACCCGGACGCCCGCGCCAGGCTAGTGGCCGAGGAGCTCGGCCTTCTGCTTCACCTCTTCCGCCTTCTGGCCCGTGAGGAGCTCCACCTTGTACGTCTTCTCGGCGCCCGCGGCCGGCTCGAAGCTCACGCGCACCGGCGTGCCCTCGTTGATGTCATCCCACGTCACCAGCTGCCCGTCGCGCTCCAGCTTCGTGTCCGGGGTGAGGGCGAACCACACCTCCTGCGCGGCCGGCTCGCTCACGCTCTTCACGGCGATGCGGTGGGCGTCCTTGTCGATGTTCGTCACCACGCCCTCTTCCTTCTGCGAGAGGCCGGGCACCGCGGACTCGACATCCCGCGCCGCCTCCTTCGGCCCCGCGCACCCCGCGCCGCCCAGCACCGCCGCCAGCATGACCGCTCCCAAGACCTTCACTCGCGTCCCCATACGCAACCTCCGGGCACGGCTCCCGGCCCGGCACGAGCCGAGCCCGGGGCCTGTGCGAAGCTATGAACCCGGGAAGGGGGGCGCCAAGAACACCCCCGCCCCTGCGGCCCACGGCTCGCCCACCGGGGCGTAGGACAGGCAGGCCACCGGGCTACGCCCGGAGCGGCTCCACGCTCTCGGGGCACTGCCAGTACGTGTACTCGCACGTGGCCGCGGCGGGGTCACACGGCACCTGCATCACCGTGATGAGCTCGCACGGGTGCGCCGGGACGCCGGGCTCCAGGCCCGGCCCCCCCTGCGGCGACGGGGGAACCGCGGCCTCGTTGCCGCCGATGAACCGCTCCGTCCGCCGCGACGCACCGCCCCGCGACTCCTCCTCCCGCTTCTGCCCGGAAGGCGCCCACGGGGAGCACGTCACCGGAAACAGGGCCGGCAGAGACCCCAACACCGCACTCAGCACATACAGCTTCTTGTTCATGACGCTCCCCCTTCCTGGCCGCGAGTGGCCCGGTTCCAGGGACGTCCGGGGCCCGGGGAGCTGACGGGGTTTTCGACCTGGGCCTGTCTGAGGCTAGAGTGCGCCCCGCATGCCCTTTCAGATCAACGTCTACGAGGCAGACCGCATCATCGACGTCGTCTATCCCCCGCAGCCCACGGCGGAGGACGTGACGGACTACCTCAAGCGCATCCGCGAGACGATCATCCGCATGGGCGGCCCCTGGAGCGCGCTGGTGGACCAGGGGCAGCTGCGCGTGATGCCGCCGGAGATGGTGGCCACCATGGCCAGCCTCAACGCCTACGCGCAGCTGCACGGGATGAAGCGCTCGGCGCGCGTGGTGAGCGATGCCGCCTCCGGCCTCCAGGCCTGGCGCATGACGAAGCAGGCCATGCTCACCATCCCCACGCGCACCTTCGAGACGCGCGAGGCCGCCCTGGCCTGGCTGCGCAACCCCGACGACGAGTAGCCCGCCGCCCCCGCGGGACGGCCTCGCACGCACGCTCCGTCAAACGTATGCCCTCGTAGGGTTTATTTGAGGCATCATGGGGTTGCCCGGCTTCCGAGTCTGGCGCGTTTTCTCACCCCCCCAAGAAGACAGGAGCGAATCACCATGCGACATCCCCGGTACGGGCGGACGGCCCGGCCCCTCGTGGGCGCGGTGCTGTGGACCCTCACGCTCGCGGCGGGCTGCGGCCCGGCGGAGGAGCTGGACGCGGCCCAGGGCACGCAGGCCCCGGAGCTCGGCCAGAAGCAGAGCGAAGTCGTCTACGGCACGGACAACCGCCAGGACGTCTACGCGCACCCGGACGCCACGCTGCGCCTGCGCGCCCAGCAGGCCACGGTGGCGCTGATGAACCCGTCCGACTTCAACGCCACCAACCCCAACAACGTCACCTTCAACGGCTCGAACCTGGGCACCTCCTACAACCTGTGCACCACCGAGCGCTTCCGGGATGATCCGACGGCGGCCTTCTGCTCGGGCACGCTCATCGATGACGACCTGGTGCTCACCGCGGGCCACTGCGTCACCAGCGCCACGGACTGCACCAACACCCGGCTCGTCTTCAACTACTACCGCCCCGCGGCGGGCACGCTGCAGCCGGTCACCACGGCGGACATCTTCAGCTGCGTCTCCATCGTCGCGCGCCAGCAGGCCACGGTGAACGGGCAGAACCTGGACTTCGCCGTGCTGCGGCTGGACCGCTCGGCGGCGCCGCGCTTCACCCCGGCGCCGGTGCGCACGGGCAACACCGCGCTGGCGGTGGGGCAGAACGTGGCCGTCATCGGCAGCGGCAGCGGCATCCCCTTCAAGATCGACTCGGGCGGCTCGGTGCGTGACACGCGCTCGGGCACGCTGGACTACTTCATCGCCACCACGGACACCTTCGGTGGCAACTCGGGCTCGGGCGTGTACGAGACGAACGGCTACACGGTGGCGGGCATCCTCGTGCGTGGCGAGACGGACTACGTCACCAGCGGCAGCTGCCGCGTGGTGAACGTGTGCACCGAGACGGGCTGCCGCGGCGAGGACGTCACCTACGTCTTCCCGGCCATCCGCGCCGCCTGCACCGCGATGAACAACAGCAGCGCGCGGCTGTGCACGGGCCTGCCGCCGCCTCCTCCGCCGCCGGCCAACTCGTACGCGTACACCGCGACCAACACCAACAGCGCCCAGCAGAACACGGTGGACAAGACGCTCACGTTCGCCGCGGGCGACGTGGTGGAGGTGGGCACCTGCGGCGTGGACGGCGCCACGGTGGACGGGGACTCCTTCCTGCGCCTCAACGGCGCCGCGGGCGAGGTGGCCTCCAACGATGACTCGTGCGGCGGCCGTGGCTCCTACATCAAGTACACCGTGCCGGCGGCCGGCTCCTTCACCATCCGCGGTGGCTGCTACTCCAGCGGCAGCTGCGGCGGCACCGTGGTGTGGAAGGTGACGCCGGGCACCCCGGGCGGTGGCACCAGCGGCTCGTTCAACTTCAGCGCCAGCAACACCAACAGCGCCCAGCAGAACACCGTCAACCAGAGCGTCACGGCGGCGGCCGGCCAGGTCATCCGGCTGGGCACCTGCACGGTGGCCGGTGGTTCCGGTACGGGTGACACCTACCTGCGGCTGTACGGCCCCTCGGGCACGCAGGTGGCCTTCAACGACGACGGCAGCGGCTGCGGCACCCTGTCGTACCTCACGTACACCGTCCCCGCGGGTGCGGGCGGCTCGTATCAGATCCGCGCCGGCTGCTACTCCAGCAACAGCTGCAGCGGAACGGTGGCCTACACCCTCCAGTAGCTCACACCGGGAGGTACCGGGCCGCTCGTCCTCGTGGCGGGCGGCCCCGGTGTGGGCGTAGCAGACGCTTGACAGCCCGGGGGGCGGGATCTAACGCGGTGCTTCATATGAGCACGCCCAAGTTCCCGTCGCCCTCCACCCCGGTGTCCATCGAAGGCCCCCTGAAGGTCCTGCTGCTGGAGAACATCCACGCGTCCGCCGAGGAGATGCTCGCGGCGGAGGGCTTCTCCGTGGAGCGGCTCAAGGGAGCGCTCAAGCCCGAGGAGTTGGAGGAGCGGATTCAGGGCGTGCACCTGCTGGGCATCCGCAGCAAGACGAACGTGTGGGAGCCGGCGCTGGCCAAGGCACCCAACCTGCTGGCGGTGGGAGCCTTCTGCATCGGCACCAACCAGGTGGACCTGAAGGCGGCCAACATCCACGGCGTGCCCGTCTTCAACGCGCCCTTCAGCAACACGCGCAGCGTGGCGGAGCTGGTCATCGCGGAGATCGTCATGCTCACGCGCCAGCTGGGAGACCGCAACCGCGAGGTGCACCTGGGCCAGTGGCGCAAGGTGGCCACGGGCAGCCACGAGGTGCGCGGCAAGACGCTGGGCATCGTCGGCTACGGGCACATCGGCACCCAGGTGGGCGTGCTGGCCGAGTCCATGGGCATGCGCGTCATCTTCTACGACGTCATGACGAAGCTGCCGCTGGGCAACTCGCGGCCCACGGCCAACCTGGGCGAGCTGCTGGAGAGCTCGGACTTCGTGACGCTGCACGTGCCGGCCCTGCCGTCCACCGAGTGGATGATTGGCCCCAACGAGCTGGCGCGGATGCGCAAGGGCAGCTGCCTCATCAACGCGAGCCGGGGCACGGTGGTGGATATTCCCGCGCTGGCGAACGCGCTGCGCTCGGGCCACCTGGGAGGGGCGGCGGTGGACGTCTACCCGACGGAGCCGGAGACGAACAGCGACGGCTTCGTCACCGAGCTGCAGGGACTGCCCAACGTCATCCTCACCCCGCACATCGGCGGCTCCACGGAGGAGGCGCAGGCGGCGATTGGCAAGGAGGTGGCCACGTCGCTGATCAAGTTCGTGAGGAGCGGGGCCACGACGGGGGCGGTGAACTTCCCGCAGGTGGAGACGCCGCTGATCGCCAACACGCACCGCATCCTCAACGTGCACCGCAACACGCCGGGCGTGCTCCGCGACATCAACCGGATCGTCTCGGACCTCAACGCCAACATCCACGCGCAGGTGCTGAGCACGGACGCGAACATCGGCTACCTGGTGATGGACCTGGACCAGGACGTGGCCGACCCGGTGTGCCACGCCATCGCGGGCCTGCAGACGGACATCAAGACGCGCATCGTGTCCTAACCGGGCTCGGGCGACTCGGAGAACCAGAGGGCCTCGAGCTCCAGCTCGAGGGCCTCGAAAGGCTCGGCGCGGACGCGGGCGTTGCCGCTCCAGGAGCCCCGCTCCAACCAGCGGCCCTCGTGGCGCTGGAGGACCTCCAGGATGCGGAGCACCGGATCCACGAGCCAGACGAACTCCACCCCCTGCCGGGCGTAGAGGCGCTTCTTCACGGTCCGGTCGATGCGGGCCGTCGACGGGGAGAGCACCTCGCAGACCCAGTCCGGAGCGAGGGTGAAGTGGGCCACGTCGGAGCGCACGGGCATGCGCGAGCGCTTCCAACCCACCAGGTCCGGCACCAGCACGTTCTTGCCGAAGTGCAGCTCCGGCTCGTTGAAGAACCACCAGCCGCCCGGACCGCCCTTGCCTCGCTGGAAGGGACCGCCCAGTTCCATGGCGAGCGCGAAGCTGGCGGCCGAGTGAGGGCTCGCGGGCCGGGGTGAGGCGATGAACTCTCCTTCGAGGAGCTCCCCCACCACGTGTGCGGGAAGGGCGATGAGCTCCTCGTAGGTCGCCTCACGATGAGGGGGCTTTTCCTCCGCCATCCCAGCGCGTCCTCTCCAGTCCGTCGATCCAGTCCAATCCGTCGTTCCAGGACTCAGCATCTTCCCTCCGCGTCCGCGATGCCAGTCCCCGGGAGCCGTGATTCTCGGCAATGCGGGGCCGTGGACATGCATGGCGGCCTGCCCTCCCGGTATCCGGGCAGCAGGCACGTCGTCTCACGAGGAGATTACTTCCGAAGTCATCCGGAAGCAACCTACGTGAAACGTCACGTGACGGGTCCTGGCGTCGGGAAGAGGAAGGGGCCACTACACGTCGAGGATCTTCCCCGGGTTGAGGATGTTGTTCGGGTCCAGGGCGCGCTTGAGCGTGCGCAGCATCTCGAGCTCGGCGGGAGAGCGCGAGAAGGACAGGTAGTCCTTCTTGAGCAGGCCGATGCCGTGCTCGGCCGAGATGCTGCCGCCGTGCTTGCGCACCAGCTCGAACATCGTGGGGTCGGCCTTCTTCGTGTGCGCGAGGAACTCGGCCTTCTCCATGCCCTCGGGCTTCATGATGTTGATGTGGAGGTTGCCGTCCCCGATGTGGCCGAACAGGGCGATCTCCCACCCCGGGTAGCGCTCGCCGAAGACGGCGTCCATCTCCGAGCAGAAGGCCTCCAGGTTCGCCACCGGCAGCGACACGTCGTTCTTGTGCGGCAACCCCGTGGCGGACAGGCTCTCGCTGATGCTCTCGCGCAGGGCCCACAGCTCGCTGGCCTGCGAGGGACTCTGCGCCATGGTGCCGTCCGTCACCAGCCCCTTCTCGAAGAGCGAGCCCAACCAGCCCTCCACCTCGGCGGCGTCCTTGCCCTCGGCCTCCATCAGCACGTAGCACCCGCTCGGGGCCTCGAAGGGCGAGCGCAGCTTGCGGTGGCGCTGCACCCGCGCCAGGCACTTGTCGGTGAAGAACTCGTAGGCGCTCAGCAGCAGCGGAGCACGGCGGGCCTCGCGGAACAGCCGCAGCACGGCGGCCACGTCCGGCACGGCGAAGAGGAACACGTCCTGCTTGCCCGGCAGCGGCGTCAGCTTGAGCGTGGCCTCGGTGATGATGCCCAGCGTGCCCTCGCTGCCGATGAAGAGCTGCCGCAGATCCGCGCCGGTGTTGTTCTTCTCCAGCGCGCCGTTGAGCTCCAGCACCTGCCCCTGCGCCGTCACCACCTGCAGGCCCAGCACCCACTGGCGCGTGAGGCCGTAGCGGATGACCTTCACCCCGCCCGCGTTGGTGGCGATGTTGCCGCCCACCTGGCTCGAGCCCTTGGAGGCGAAGTCCACCGGCCACGTGAGGCCGTGCTCGGCGCAGTGCTGGTGCACGGCCTCGGTGACGGCCCCGGCCTGCACGCGCACCGTGTTGCCGAGCAGCTCCACCGGCTCCATCCGGTTCATCCGCTGGAGGGACAGCACCAGCTCGCCCCGAGCGGCCACCGCTCCGGCCGCCAGGCCCGTGCGCCCGCCCGAGGGCACCACCGGCACCCGGTACTGGTTGCACAGCGCCAGCAGCCGCGCCACCTCGTCCGTGGTGCGCGGGAAGGCCACCGCGCTGGGAGCGGGGGTATGCACGCGCGTCCAGTCGCGCCCGTACTCCTGGAGCTCGCCAGGCTCGCGGGTCAGGAAGTCCGCGGGGAAACCATCGGCAACAGCACGGAGGAACGCCTCGGGAAGCACGTCGGCCATGAAGGGAGCACTAGTGCAGGGGCCCGCCCATGGCAAGCCGGCGAGCGGGACACGAAGCGCTTTCCAGCCTCGTCCCGGTGCGGCTCGACATCCAGGCTCCCTTTGTCCTTTTCTTGGCTCCATGACCATTTCGCGCCCCTCCCTCCTCCTGCTGTGCTCCAGCCTCGCCGCTGGCTGCGTCGACAGTGGCCGCTCCTTCGAGCTCACCCTCACGCGCCCCGACGGCACGAAGTCCACCCACTCCCTGTCGGATGACTCGGGCTTCAGCTACGACGGCTCGCAGCGCGCGCTCGCGAGCTGGCCGGACATCGCCGAGTGGAACACCCGCGTCCCCGTCGGCGCGTCGATGTACCTCGTCCCCCTGCAGGCGGGCAGGTACACGACGTCGGGGAACCTCCACCTCGGAGACGGCACGGTCGCCACGGCGAAGCCGCTGAGCTGGACGGTGAAGGTGGACCGGGTGAAGTGGCAGAACAACGGCTCCTACCCCTTCCGCTGGGAGGGCAGCGCCGAGGGCACGTCGCCCGAGGGCCACCGCGTCGAGGGGCGCTTCTCCGCCTCCACCGACGACTGCGCGGACAAGGTCCGCTCCAACAACTCGTCCTTCATCTGCGGATTCCCCTTCCCCAGTGACAAGTACACCGAGCAGACCTGGAGCATCGCCAACTGGCAGACGGAGGGTGACTGCCCGGCGGGCCTGCTCGCGCGCTACGGCGGCGGAAAGAACCTCGTCCTCGACTCGAGGCAGGCGAAGGCCGGCGGAGAGCGCTCGCTCCAGTGTGTCGTCACCTACGCCAACGCGTACCGCGTCATCTGCGGCGCGAACGAGGAGAACCTCGAGCTCGACGGCTGCAAGTGGGGAGTCACCGCGCTGGCGTACCCTGGCGCCGTCCCCACCAACCTGCCGGCCATGTACATCGTCGCCGGGACGACGGACGACTCGTGCCCGCAGCGGTTCTGCACGCTCACCGCCTCCGGGTTCACCCACGTCTCCGGCGCGCAAACCGGCCAATAGGCGGAGCGCGCGTTCGTCTTCAGAACAGGTCTCCCTCCACCTCCGGCCCGCGCGCTCCCCCATGCTTATCCTCCCGCGCGGCTCGGGGCGGCAGGCGTGAGCCGGGGGGAGTCCACACATGGAGCTGCGCAAGCCACTGTTCATCGCGGCACTGGTGTTGCTCGGCCTTTGTGTGCTCGTCGAAGTAGGTGCATCCATCCTCCTGCCCCGCCCCGTCGCCAGCCGCGCGGACATCGAAGCCAACCTGCGCGGCGAGGGCGCTCAGGATGATGTCAGTGTCGACGAGGTGCTCGCCATGCAACGCGAGAACCCCCCGACTCCCGGGCTCGGCATTCCCTACCTCGCGCTCGTCGACGGGCTCCTGCTGCTCACCCTCGGACTCATGGGCGCCAGCCTGCTCATCCCCGAGCGCGTCCAGGGTCAGGTGCAGGGCGTGGTATCGCTCGTGGGCGCCATCGTCGCCCTGCTGGCCGGTATCGCCATGCTGGTGGGCGCCATCGGCCTGCTGCTGCTCATGGTGTCCCTGTTCACCGCGGTGCCCTTCGGCACCATCGCCTACCTGGCCATCTGGGGCTTCTTCAACCGCGGTGGCGCCTCCGCCACGCTCGGCCTGCTCATGGCCTTCAAGGTGGCCGCCGGTGTCTGCCTCGTGCTCGCCCAGCCCCGATTCCTCCAGAACAAGGGGCTGGTGCTGCTCTTCCTCACCTCCCTGGTGGCTGGCGCCCTGCTCAGCATCCTGCACGGCTGGGTGCCCATCATCCTCGTGAGCATCACCGACGCCGTGGGCGCCATCATCGTCTCCATCCTCGGCCTCATCTGGGCCGTGGTGCTCTTCATCGGCGCGCTCGTCTCCATCCTCCGGGTGCTCAAGCTCAAGCGCACCGCGGCCTGAGCTTCAGCGCAGCTTCACCAGGCATTCGGCGCCGTTCCCCACTCCCCGGGTGCACGTCAGCGACAGCAGGGCCCCCTCCTCCGGCACATCCAGCCCCCGGCGCTCGCCCAGGCCATCGATGGTGGCCGGGACCGCGGGCCCGCCCTTCGGCTCGAGCCGCACGTCCACCAGACTCCCCGACAGCGGCTCCACGTTCACCGTGCGCACCCGCACTCCCGACTTCGCGATGTCCACCCGGCACGCCCCTCCCCGCGCCACCCGTACCGTGCCCTCGGACAGCACGCAGCCCGTGGTCTTCAGGTCCTCCTCCGCCACCGGCCTCGGTTTGACGAAGCGCTCGCGCCACTGCTCGCGCTCCTCCTTCGATACCGGGTTGGTGCTCCTGGAGGAACGATCCTGCGCGCCCAGGCCCAGGCCCAGCACGTACATCATGACGCAGGCGAACACCGCCAGGATGAGCAGGACGGTGGAGGGCTTGGGCTGGTCCATGGCGCAAGCTCCTCAGGGAGTGGGAACCGTGCGCCGCGGCTCTATCTGGAGCTCATCGAGGAGGCGATGGTCCCGGATGATGGCCGGCCTCACGCACTGGCCATCGACGCAGATCGTCCCGAGCGGGCACCTGGGGCACAGCACGACCCCCCGATTGCACGTCCCATTGCAGGCCCCGGAGACACACTGGGAGGGATGGGTGCACTTCTCCCCCAGGGGGATGAGGCAGAAGCCCTGGAAACATGTCAGGGGAGAGCGGCAGTCGTCGTTGCTGTCGCACGTGTCTCCCAGGGTCACCTGTTCCTTGCACGTGCCCGCTTCGCAGCGCCCCGTGACGCATTGCTCGGGCTTGTCGCAGCCACTGAACCCCGCGAGTCCCCGGCACGCCGCCTCGTGACACGCCAGGGGCTCCGCGCAGTCATCCGCGCTGTTGCACGTCCCCAACAGGGCCACGCGCTCCTCGCAGGTGTCTCCCTCGCAGCGGCCCGTGGCGCACTGCCCACCATTCGCGCATCCCTTGAAGCCCGCCGTGCCGACGCACACGTTGCCCGTGCCACACGTGAGGTCCTTTCCACAGCGCGGCTCCTTCTTCGCGCAGGCCGCTCCGAGCCCGGCTCCCTCGTCCCCGCCTCGCGAGGAGAGGATGGCCACCACCACACCCACGATGAGCAGCACCCCGGCGGCGAGCGCCACCAACCACCAGGGAAAGGGCTTCTTCACCGGCGCCGCCGCTTCCCGCACGGTGAATGCCACCGAGGGCCCCCGGTCATAGTGCTCGTCCGGGTTGGAGATGCTCGCCACATCCAGGGCGAAGCCGTACGAGCCCGGGGGCGTGCCCGGGGGAACGGAGAACCTCACCGGAATGACCGCCGTCCCATCCGGCGGCAGGGTCCGCTCCATGCCAGCCGGGAACTGCATCCACTCGGCCCGGGTGTTGCCATCCGGCACCACCGTGGCCCGGGCGGTCACCCCCACGCCCAGCTTGTTGGAGACGGTGAAGGACACCTCGCCCTGGCCCGAGGCGTCCAGTTGCACGCTGCTCGTGGTGGCGGTGATGTCGAAGGCGCGCGGCATCAGCTCGCTCCTGGTGTGGGCTGCCCGAAGTGCAGCTCGTAGGTGACGTAGGCGGGCTTCTCCCGCTCGATGATGGCCTCCACCATGGGCCGGTGCGCGGCCAGCTCGGCCGGGGCGCTCACGCGCAGGTGGAAGGGCCGGGGACGCCCGTGGAGGCCGGGCACCTGCTCCTCGATGACGAAGTCCTCGCGGCCCGTGGCCGTGCGCAGGAAGAGCAGCAGCCCCCGCGCCGTGCCCCGCCAGCGAGACAGCTCCACCGCCGCCGACACCAGCTCGCGCATCCGTCCCAGGCCCGTGGTGACGGGCACGCCCAGGTCCACCCAGTGCGCCAGGAAGGGCACGAAGCGCTCTGGTGCTCGCAGCGGGTGGAAGAGCGCGGGCAGCTCGGCCAGCAGGGCCTCGGAGGGCGCGTGCAGCGCCTCCATCACGTCCATCAGCGCCACCAGCGGGCCGTTCTCGTGCAGGGTCCGCTGGAAGACGCCGGGCAGCAGCCGGGTGATTTCATTCCGCTTCATCGACCGTCACCACCTCGAGCTCATGCGGGCCCGACACCAGCAGCCAGGAGGGCGGCAGCGTCACCTTCTCCGTGAACTCCTGCGTCGAGCAGTTGCCGTACTGCCCTCCCGGCTCGCGCTGGCGATGAACACCGGCCGGGCCGCCCGCGAGCAGCAGTCCGCCCCCAGGCGCCGCCGCCAGGGCGAACACCGGTTGGAAGAGGCGCTCGCGCTCGCGCAGGGGCAGGCCGCTGTCTACCCCGGGGCGGCTCCACGAGGCCTCGCGCCGGCTCGCGTCCATCCACAGCACGCCCGCACGGTGCGTGGCCGCATAGGCCCTCGCCCCGTCGAAGGCGAGCGCGAGACAGCTTCCTCCATCCCAGTTCTTGTCCAGGGGGCGCCACCCATCCGGCGGGTCCGCCGAGCCGAGCAGCTCCCAGCTCAAGCACCCCTTGCCCGGGTCCGCGCCACTCGCCGCCGCCAGTCCCGCCCAGAGGAAGGAGCGAGGTCCATCGCGCTGCACCTCCAGCACGCGCACGTCCTGGTTGCGCAGGCCGATGTGCCGGAAGCTGTTGCCGCGCCCGCCGCTGCTGGAGAGGTACACGCCGCGCAGGCTCATCCCCGACACCGCGACGCTCACCCCGCCGCGCGCGTCCGTGGAGGCGGCCACGGAGAGGAAGCCCAGGTCGTGGTCCGACGGGTCCACCAGCACCTGCAGCGGGGTGGCGCCCTCCTCCACCGCCAGCTCGAAGAGGCCCACGCGCGTGGCCATCAGCAGCACGGGCACGCCGTCGCGCACCATCCACGCCAGGTCCTCCACATGGTCCAGCGTGTGCGTGGTGCGCTCCCACGTCTCGCCACTGTCCAGCGAGAGGTGGAGCCGGGAGCGCTGGGGCTCGTCCGCCAGCCGCGCGGCCACGGCCACCAGTCCGGCGCGCTGCGGGTGGGCCTCCACCACCTCCACCTGCTCTCCGGGGAAGCGGCCCACGCGCTCCCAGCCATCCGCGTCGGACACGGTCCGGAAGAGCGCGTCCCCTCCGCCCGCGTAGTAGGTGCGCGGCTGGAAGGCGTCCTCGCAGAGCGTGCGCACGTCCTTCGGCACCTCGTCCACCAGCAGGCGCACCTGGTCCACGTAACTGACCCCGGGCTCGGCGAGCAGGGTGTCGTAGACGTGCGAGACGCGCAGCGACTGGCCGAAGCGCCAGCCTCCCGGTTGCAGCTTCGTGGGCAGCGGGTTGAGCGCCTGGTGCAGCCGCTCCAGCGAGCGCCGCTTCAACGCGGCCGCGTCCTCCGCCCCGTGCACCACCACGCGCGCCCGCACGCGCACCGTCTTGTAGCGCGCCCAGCCCACCTGGCACGTGGTGCCCAGCGGCCTCCGCTCGTTCAGCGCCGTCTCGATGCGGGCGCGTGCCTCCTCCGTCTCGTGCTGGCGCAGCGATTCCTGGGTGACGCCCTCGCCCGAGGGCCCCTGCACGTTGGGCGGCAGGTAGGGCACCAGCAGCACCTCCACCGAGCCCGGCAGCGCGTGCGCCCACAACTGGGCCTGGGTGAAGGCCTTGGCGCGGGCCACCGCTCCCGAGCTGCGCAGCGCCAGCCGCTCGTAGTCCTGGGCGGTGATGGCGCGCCCCAGCGAGTGCAACTCCTGAGGGCCCCGGACGAGCGCGTTCTCCAGCGTCTCCGCCGCGCGGCCTCCCACGGCCGGCGAGGGGTTGGTCACCTTCACCCCGGGCAGCGCCGTCTTGAGGGTGTCCAGGGCTCCCGCGGCCACGTTGCCCGTGAGCCCTCCGCCGCGCAGGTACCAGAGCATGATGGCCCGCCCCGCCTTCGGCACGGCCGCCAGGGCTCGCGGCTCGGTGGACAGCGCGCCGTCCTCTCCCGTCATCCGGGCCGAGGGCGCGAAGGTGAGGGTGCCCGTCATCCGGTCCACCACGTAGGCGGGCTCGTCCGGCGGCAGGTTGGCGAAGCTCTCCACCTCGCGCCAGATGCGGAACGTCTTGTCCCCCAGCTTGCGCGCCGGCACGCGCCCGTCCAGCTCGCCCGGCAGCGCCTCCACGCCCACCATCAAATCCCGTCCATCTCCCGTGGGCGCCACGATGGGCGGGCGGCGCGCCGTCACGGACAGGCCCGGCATCCCCGTGCCCACTCCCGCCAGCTCCGCCTCCACCTGCTCGCCATGGTGGGCGAGCACCTCCACCTCCGTGCCTCCCACCGGAATGCGCACGGGCTCGGCGGTGAGGAAGATGACGGGCTCGGCACCGGCCTCGGCCCGTGAGGTGGTGACGCCCGTGCTCCGGGGAATCTCCACCATGCTCGTGGCCGGACGCGCGAGGCTGAAGCGCAACCGCACCGTGGCGGCGCTCGGGGGCTGCAGCCGCACGCCGAGCAGGCGGAGGAACTCGACGTAGGCCTTCTCCGGCAGCCGGTTGAGCCGGTAGAGCATCGTCTCCGTCAGGTGGGCGAACACTTCCAGCAGCACCATGCCCGGGTCATGCGGGCTCAGGTCGGTCCACTCGGGGCTCGTCCGCGCGATGCGGTTGCGCGCCTCCTCGAGGAGTTGCTGGAAGCCGCGGTCATCCAGGTTGGGCGAAGGCAGCGGCATCAGGCGGGCCCTCCCGCGAGGTCGAGGCCGAAACGCAACCGCTCCGTCCGCTGCGTGGTGCGCACGCGGTACTCGAGCGAGATGTCGAGCCGGAAGGGCTCCTCGGCGCTCCGGTTGGCGTCCACGTCGAGCAAGTCGATGCGAGGCTCCCAGCGCGCCAGCGCCCGGCGCACGTAGTGGATGGCGAGGCCCGCGGTGGTGTCGTCGTTGGGAGCGAAGACGAGCCGGTGCAGCTCGCAGCCGTAGTCCGGGCGCATGACGCGCTCGCCGGGCACGGTGGACAGCAGCAGGAGGATGGCCTGACGCACCGAGGCCTCCTCCTGCACCATGGCGATGCCCCCCGAGGGCGACAGGTGCAGGCCCCCGGGCCCGACGCCGACGAGGTCCAGGTCCGGGTGGAGGAAGCGCCACGCACGGTAGCGGGGAACGTTCATCGGTCCTCCGACACGAAGGGCTGACCCGGTGCGGTGCAGTGGTACTTCACCACGCCCGGCGGCGTGCCATCCGTGAGCCCGGTGACGATGTCGAGGACCACGGGCCTGCCGTCCACGCGAATCCACGAGGAATAGCCCGCCTGCACCTTCAGCGTGGTGGTGCACGGCTTGATGGTGGGCCCGATGTTGGGACAGCCCGCGATGGGCCGTCCCTCGGGGTCCGCCTGCACGAGCACCGGGCGGCCCTCGATGGTCACCCACGACTGCGAGGCGGTGAGGCCGATCCTGCCCAGGTGCGCGCACTGCATCAGTGCGTCCACGGTCACCCAACGCATTCAGTCCCTCCTCCGGAAATCGATGGTGGCGGCTTCGATCGTGATGGACTTGCCAGGAGCCTCGATCTCGAGCGCCGTCTCGGCGTGCAGGCGGACGACGTGGGGAGACAGCTGCAGGTAGCTGCCGAGCGGGTCCTCGACCCGGAGCGTCTGCGTCTCGTCGTTGAGGCGCAGCTTGAGCCCGCCCGGGGTGAGCAGGTTGAAGCGGCGCACCGCCGCGCCGGAGACACCGGTGTCCGGTGGGCCGTTCGCTCCGTAGAGGCCACCCACCACCACGCCGCGTGCCGGGTCCTCCCCCGAGAGGACGAGCAGCACGGTGTCTCCCACGTCCGGCAGCATCACCAGGCCCTTGCCCGCGCCAGCACCCGCGGAGAGCACCTGCATCCAGTCCGTCTCCACGTCGCCGCAGGTGGGCAGCGAGACACGCACCCGGCCCTTGTTGTCGGGGTCATCCACCCGGCTCACCACGCCCGGCATCACCGAGGAGGCGCGCGGCCGGGTCCGCCGGGGCGGTGGCGCGGAGGACAGCTCGGAGAGGAAGCCGTGCTGTGCATCCAGGGTGTGTGAGACGGAGGTGAGGACGTACTGGCCCGCCACCACTGGCACCACGCCGCGCACGTCCACGCGCGTGCCGGGGCGCAGCCGGGGATCTCCCTCCGCCACGCCGGTGAGCACCACCTCGCGCGCCAGCCGGTGGTCCAGCTCCGCCCGGGCCAGCGCCTCCGCGTGCGCGGTGTCCTCCGCGTTCTCGTTGACGAGCGCCCGCTCGCCACTGCCCCCCAAGCGCTCCGGGGGTACGGAGGCCTCCACCCGCCGGCCCACGCGGCCTCCAGAGGGGCTCGCCGTGTAGACCTGGCCTTGCAGGGCATTCCACCCCGCCGAGCTCACCGAGCGGCACGCCGGGTCCCCATTCACCTCCACGCACGCCTCCAGCAGCGACTCGCCCATCACCAGCGGCACGGGGTCTCCGTGGCCGTCCAGGGACAGCACGTGCAGCACGCCCTCCTCCAGCACCAGCCACAGGCCACAGCGCTCCGTCTGCTCCACCAGGAACTCGAGGTCCGACTGTCCGTGCTGGATGAGGTGGTGCGAGAGCGGCCCGGGCTCGGAGGCCTCGACGGACAGGCCCAGGTCCGACACCAGCTCGCGCGCCAGGTCCCTCGGCGTCACCTGCGCGTGCACCCGCACCGGCTGACGCTTGCGCAAGCGATGGAGCAGGTCATAGCCCCGGACGCGCACCTGCCTCGTGCCCGAGGCGCCGTGCACGTACTCCACCGCCGTCACCTCGCCCACGAAGAGCGGCTCGCGCCGGGCCGCCACCGAGAGGCGCAGCGCGGTGCCCGGAGGCAGGCCTCGCGTGGCCAGTGCCCCTCGTGGATCCGTGAAGGTGAGCTCGCACTGCGCGGGCAGGGACAGTTGCTGCTGGACGCGCACCGACTCCAGGGCGCGCAGCTCCTCGGGCGCCAGGGGCGTCCCGTCCACCTCTATGCGCAGCTCTGGCAGTCCCCGGACGGACTTCATGTCGACCCCCGGATGGCCGAGGCCGGTGGCAGGCGCAGCACCGTGCCCGTGTTCAGGTGCATCGGGTCATTGATGCCGTTGAGCGAGGCGATGAGCCTCCACAGCGATGGATCCCTGTAGCGCTCCCAGGCGATCTCATCCAACCGCTGCCCCGAGCCCGGATCCGGTCCACCGCTGAGCACGGATTGGGTGTCGAAGGCCTCGGGCGGAAGGCTCGCGGCCACCTGCTCGGCCAGTTGCTCGTTCTCGGCGCCGACGCCGCCCGGGGGGACACGCGGGGCTTCCACCTGCCGGGCGACTTCCTCCTCCACGCGCAGCAGGCGCAGCGAGAGCCAGGAGCGACGGGGTGCACCGGTGGGGGTGAAGTGCTCCAGGCGCTCGGCCACCGCGGCCACCACGCACGGCATGTTCAGCACCTTGCCCCAGACGACGCGCAGCAACGAGGGGCGGCCATAACCGTCCTCGGCATGCGCGTTCTCCGCGAGCTGCCACAGGGGCCGCGTCAGGTCCCTCACGTCCTCCGATGTCACCGAGGAGCCCGCCAGTGTCACGTCGAAGAGGAGCTCCAGGTTGAGCTCGGTGGTGCCGCCGCCGGTGAAGAGGAGCGGATCATCCATGAGCCCCGTCCCCGTGAGCGGCACGCCCAGCGCACGCCGGGGCCGCACGCCCGCCGTCCGGCGCACCACGAGCGTCTCCGGGTTGAGCAGCGCGCCCAGCCGGAGTCCCTCGGGCTCGATGAGGAAGGCCACGCGCTCCATCACTCACCTCGCTGCTCGCGCTCCAACCGGCGCAGCCGCTCCCAGTCGCGGAGCACCACCCGTGGATCGCCAGGTTCAGGGGAAGGAAGCTCCGGAGGCTCCGGCCACGGGTGGGGAGCGTCGAAGGAAGACGCCGCGACGGGAACGGGAGAGGGTTCGGTCCTGGCATGCGGCTGGGGACGCGAAGTCTCCAGAACAGAGGGCTCGGGAGTCGGAAACGGAGAAGACCGGGTCGGAGGCGGAGAGGCCGCGCCCACTGCGTGGCGTGGACCCGTCCCCCCCGGCACCCCTGTCATCACTCCGCCCATGACCCCTCTCCCCCCGGGAGAGGGACGGGGTGAGGGTATCGAAGACCCCGGGTTCCCCTCCTGTTGGACCAGACGTGTCCCGGGGAAGGACGTGGGCCGCTGATTCTTCTCCGGAGACGAAGACGTCTCGGGAAGCGGGCGGAAGGGGAGCCCTCGGGCCCGGGTGAAGCCCGCTTCTCGCGGAGGGCCCGTGCGAGGTGCCGTGGGTATGGCGCCCCCTTCACGCGGCGTCTCCCGAGCCTCCCGATGCGCCATGCCAGACACCGGAGCAACCGTCTCGCGCTCCATCGGTGGACGAGGCACGAGCCCACCCGTGCGCGGTCCGGCGCTCGACGCGGGCACGGGAGCGGAATGCCGCACGGCAGGAGCCGTGCTCACCGGAGCCTGGGGAACAGCGGGCCGCACCAGCGGGACGCTCCCGGACTTCTCACGGACAGGAAGCGAGGGCTTCGACAAAGGAACACGGGGCCGCGCATGGGGAGCAGGAATCGAAGCAACGACAGACATGGGCTCCCGCCTCGGAGGCACGACCGGAACCCGGGGCGCTGGAGGCACGGCCTCGGGCGGAATCCCGGGCGGGACCGGCTGTGCCTCTTCCAGCTCCAGTCCCTCGAGCAGATGCGGCGCTCCACGGCGCACGCGCTCCACCCAGTCCGCGGGCGGGCCTCGCCGCGTGGATTGCACCAGGTGTCTCCAGTGCTCCGGGGGTCCTCCGTCTCCGTCCGGCGGCGGGAAATCCCTCACCCCACCCCTCTCCCAGAGGGAGAGGGAGTCTTGCACGGGCACCTCCACGGGGGGCTCGTTCAGGACGGACTCCGCCCAGCCCTTCACCCACCGCGCCACCGTGCGCACCAGGGCCCTGCCCCGGCTCTTGTCCGCTCCGTCAGCCGCCACGGTTGATGGACTCGAAGACGAGCGTGACGGACTCGATGGCCACCATCTGCCCCAGCGCATCCAGCGCCGCCCCCTTCCACCCCGAGGGCCACGCATCCACCAGGTTCCAGCGGAACACCTCCGTCAATCCGTCCGGCCCCGTCATCAGAATGGACACGTTCTTGCGGCTCGGCGTGCCGTTCACCGATTCCATGAACCAGTTCCACAGCTCGCGCGAGGTCGTCAGCCCGTAGCGCAGCGTGACATCCCCATACGCCACCGGGCCAGCCAGCCGGCGCACCACCGCGCCCGCTCCGCCCTCGCGGTAGCGCAGCGCGTTCACCTGCACCTCCAGCCCGTGGCACTCGGTGAAGTGCCCCTCGTTCACCCCGTTGATGTCCAGCTTGAAGTTGTACGCGCGCATCGGGTCCACCAACGTCCCCGGCTGCGCACCCGCCTCCTGCGGGGGTGGAGTCTCCGCCTGCTTCGGATCAGCCACCGGCCACCTCCTCCGTCTGCTCCACACCGCCCGAGTGCTGGCCGATGCGGAAGATGATGAACTCCGCCGGCTTCACCGGCGCGATCCCGATGACGCACACCAACTGCCCCGCATCCACCACCTCGGGCGGGTTCGTCTCGTCGTCACACTTCACGAAGAACGCCTCCTGCTCCGTCCGGCCCACCAGCGCCCCGTCCCGCCACAGCCGCCGCAGGAAGGCGCTCACGTCCCGGACGACAGCCCGCCGCAGCGACAGATCATTCGGCTCGAACACCACCCAGCGCGTTCCCTGGCCGATCGTCTCCTCCACCATGCAGAAGAGCCGCCGCACGTTGAGGTAGCGCCACTCGGGGTCGCTCGACAGCGTCCGCGCGCCCCACACCTTGATGCCGTCCCGGGGGAAGAAGCGGATGCAGTTGACGCCGCACTGGTTGAGCACGCCCAGCTCCTCGCGCGTCAACGGCGTCGCCAGGCCCTCGGCCGCGTTCACCACCTCGTTGGCCGGGGGCTTGTGCACCCCGCGCGTCCCATCCACCCGCGCGTATATGCCCGCGATGTGCCCGGACGGCGGCGCGTTCACCAGCCGCTTCCGGTCGAACGGGTCGTACAGGGAGACCCACGGGAAGTAGTACGCACCGTACTTCGAGTCCCGGGCCCGCTCGCCCCGGGAGCGGCGTGGCCCCGGCCCGCCCTCCCCTTCCTTCCCCGCCGGTGGGGCCGAGACCGTGCCCACCTCGCACAGCCGCTCCACGGTGGCGTCCTCGGGTGCGTCCAGCACGGCCACCCGGTCCATCATCTGCTCGGCGTGGGTGAGCAGCGCGTTGTACGAGCCCGGATCCGTGTAGCCGGGCGCCGCGACGATGGCCACCTCGTCCACCTCGCGCAGCACGTCCAGGCCCTCGCGCTTGGGCCCGCTGCCCAGCAGGCTGGGACTGTCGCCGATGTTGACGACGAAGCAGCGCCGCCCGCCGTTCTCGAAGAAGCCATACACGGCCAGCGACAGCGGCGTGCTCTTCACCTCCTTGCCCTGGCAGAACTCCTTCACGAACTGGGACCAGTTGTTGATGGCCACCGGCTCGTGCAGGCGCGCGCCGGGATTGGGGGCCCTGCCCACGAAGCCCGCCGTGCTCGTCCCCGCGGCCTCCAGCGGCTTGGGCCCGGTGGACACCTCCTCGATGTAGATACCGGGTGTCAGATAGCTCGTCGCCACGTCATCCCTCCTTCAACGGCAGGCGCACCAACAGCGCTCCCTCCTCGGTGGGGAGCTCCTCGGCACGCACCGCGAGCACCGCCCCCTTCGCACGCACCTCCAGCCGTCCGAGCGGCGTGTCGGCGGGCACCGAGGCGAAACGGAAGCGGCCCTTCGCATCGGTGCGCGAGTGGAGCCCCATGGACGGCAGCTCCACCTGGGCATCCGGAATGGGGATGTCCCCTGGCCCCACCACGCGGCCGAGCAGCACCGTGCCCGGCACGGTCCGCGTGATGAGCGGCACCCGCACGCGCGGAATGGCCGGCAGCGGACGCTCGCGCTCCAGCGGCACGCGCAGGCGGAAGGCGGGCCTCGGAGGTATCCCCAGCGCCGACCACAGCGTCACCGGCACGGGCGACAGGTCCACCTCGAAGCCCGGCTCCTCCATGGCCGCGAAGACGAGCTCGCCCAGCAGGTGGTGGGCCCGCTCCGGAGAGTCCCCGCCCGCGGTGACGAGGTAGCAGAGCGACACCCGGAGCGGCGGCCGGCGCGACGTGCGGGGCGGCGGCGCCGGAGCGAGCTCCAACAGATAGAGCCCCACGAGCCGGTCCACGGAGTCCCTGTCCGGCGCGGACAGGGAGACGGGCGCATCACCGAGCACCCGTCCCACCCAGCTTTTCAAGCGCTGATCGACTTCGTCGATCATAGGCCCCTTCGCCGAGGTTCCGGGGATTTCGAGAGTTGGCTCTCGCACCCTTTCTCGGAGTGCCGCGAGACTGGCCACGTGCCAGGGTCCAAGGAACTGGTCCAAAGGGAGGTGGGCGCGTCGGTGCGCCGACACTCAGCGCTTCGGCCAGTCCGCCAGGAGCCGCACGGCCTCCGCCTGCAGGCTCCAGCCCACCTTGCCACTCAGGGAGCCCTGGCCCGAGCCAGGTGTCTGGGCCTCGAGGCGGATCTCCTTCCACACCGGGGCGCTCGCGTCGTAGCGGGAATCCCACGCGCTCCAGCGCACGCCTCCCGCGGCGGCCACGGCGCGCTGCACGCACGCATCGAACTCCGCCTCCGAGGACAGATACCGGAGCTGCTCGATGACGTGCGGTATCTCGCCCGCCCTCACTTTCGGGGAGGAGCGCGAGCCGGTGATGGCCCGCAGCGCCTGCGTGCCCCGGTTCCCCGGCAGGAACGCGACGTAACCGGGACGGAGCACCGCGTAGCCCCTGTCGGACGCACCGCCCGGCAGGGCCATCCCCTTGAAGGTCACCTCGTAGCAGAGCACGTCGGCCAGACGCTCGGTGCGCGCGGAGTCCAGCAGCGGATGACGGCGCAGCTCCAGCAGGACCGCGAGGAGATGGCCCTGCGCCGAGTCCTGGATGAAGAGCTTCCGCTCGCCCAGGACGCGCACGCCGAGGAAGGAGGTCCGCAGGCCGTCCTCCGTGATGGAGCGCAGCGAGAGCTGCACCGGCTCGCCCGTGTAGGGCCTCCACACGAGCCGCTTGCTGGTGAGCCAGTATCTGCCGGAGCGCAACACGCCATGGACGATGTTCGCGACGAGCAGCGACAGCAGCGCGAAGGCCAGGGGCTCTCCCCCCAGACGGTGGGCGGCCGGCCCCAGGGCGAGCGCGCCGATGATCGACACATAGAGCCGGAGCGCGAACGCGGCGTCCGCCGTGTCGCCCTCGAGCAGGCGCACCTCGCCCGGAATGGGTTCCAGGGGAATGGCCTCGGAGACGAGCCGATCGAGCCGGGTGAGCTCCTCCACCAGCGAGGGCGCACCGGAGACGGGTGCCAGCTCATCGAGCCGCTTGCGGACGAGCGCCTCCAGCCGGCTCCGGAGCATCCAGACGTCCCGGCTCATGGCGAGCACCGGGGAGTGCACCGGCCAGCCGTCCACCCGGGCGCGGTGCTGGATGCGCTCCATGGCCTCGTGGAAGGCGGCTTCGTGGCGCAGCACCGCGTCGAGCGCACCGGGCTGCGCGCGCAGGCGGCGCTTCCACCTGGCGCCCGAGAGCAGCGACTCCAGCGCGGCGTAGCGCTCGCGCGAGGCCTCCACCACCTCGACACGGCCCTCGAGCTGACGGCGCATGTCCTCGGCGGAGGGGAACTCCCCACGGGAGCCAGAGGAAACCTCTGTGCGCACGCGCTCGGACATGGTGGCCGTGCAGCATAACGGGTGCGCGGGCCCGTGGCGTCCGCGCGCGGCCCACCGGTGTCAGGTCGGCGACGCCGTCTGCCCCTCGGCCGGAGCCGGAGCAGGAGCGGGAGTCGGCGCCGGAACAGTGGGCGAGGACTCCACGGGCGCCTGCTCGCCGGAGGGAACCCCCGGGCCCGGCGAGGCAGGAGCCGCTCCACCCTCGGGCGCGGGAGGCACGGCCACCGGGGCAGCGCCCTCGCCCGCATCGGGCACGTGCGCGACCTCCACCGGAGGCACGGCCACCGGAGCAGCGCCCTCGCCCGCGTCGGGCGCATGCGCGACCTCCACCGGAGGAGGCGCGGACGGCACGGGAGTGGACGGTGCCGGAGCCTCGGCCTGCTCCACGGGAACCGGAGCGGGCGCCGGCTCGGGCTGGGCCTCGGCCGGGAGCGGGCCGGACGCCACCCGCTTCGCGAGCCCGGCCAGGCCCTCCTCGAGGTAACCGCCGAGCCTCGAGCGGATGAGGGGAACGAGGTAGTGCGCGAAAGGGTTGCGGCCGATGTCGCCCTCGTCCACCCACGTCACCCGGGTGCCCTGGCCCTCGGGCGCGAAGGCGATGTGGCCGTGCACCAGATACCGGCCGTTCTCCACGGACATGTCGTAGGCCACGCCCGTCTTCGGATCCGCCCGGGTGAGGGACAGGGTGCCGTTGCCCACGCTCCCGCCACTCCAGCCGTGCACGGCGCCCACGCCTTCCCGGGGCCCGCCGAACACCCACTGGCTGCCCGGGTACTTCTCCGCGCGCCAGGGCCCCCACTCGCGCCAGCGCTCGAGGTTGGCCACGTAGGGGTAGATCGCCTCGGGCGGAGCCTGGAGGGTCGTCGAGCGCTCGACGCGGAACGTCGAGGGCAGCACCAGACCGATGGCGAGCAGCAGCCCCACCAGCGTCGCGGAGGCGATCAGGATCTTCTTGAGCATCGAGAAATTCCACGGGCCAGCGGCACCCGGAGGGCACACCGTAGCAGACCCCACCGGTGGGTCGAGCCCTCCCCGAGGGCAGGCCGATGTCTCCCCCCCACCGGCCCCGCCCCGTCCGCCTGTCTGCCCTGCCGGGAAGTGAACCCCGTGTTCGCGGCTTCTCTCCGGGCCCCGGCTCGCGAATGATTCGCTCCGGGCCGGGATGGTCCGGAGGGGACGGAGCGATGCGCACGACAATCAACCCGAGGGGCGGTCCGGGCAGAGCGGGCCTCGCGCTCACCTGCCTGCTGATGCTGGCGGTGTCACCCGTCGCCCGGGCGCAGCAGGACCCGGAGGACCTGGACATTCCGGACACGGAGCAGGAGGAGACGGTGGCCACGCCCGCGCCCACGGATCCGGACGCCGCGCCGCCGTGGAACACCCGGTTCGGCATGAGGCTGGTGGCGGGAGCACCCGAGGGCATTGGAATCGCGGCCCTCATCCATCCCCGGCGCTGGGCGCGGGCCCACGTGGGCGCCACGCGCAACAACCTGGGTTTCGGGGCGCGCGGTGGGCTGAGCCTCATTCCGCTCGAGCTGCTCATCTCCCCGGTGTTGGAGCTGGAGTACGGCTACTACTTCAACGCGGACTACGAGGAGCTGCTGACACAGCTGCACGGCCAGCCCACCACGCCGGCCACGGCCATCCGCAAGGTGGGCTACCACCAGGTGAGCGGCCACGTCGGGCTGGAATTCTCGCCCGCGCGCTACGTGACGATCTTCGGGGGCGTGGGCATCAGCTACTGGTTCATCGAGGTGGCCGACGCCAAGGCCTTCATCCGCGAGGCCGGGGAGGATCCGGAGCTCACCGCCCGGCCGCTCAACATCGGCCTCTCCAGCCCGGTGGCGAAGCTGGGCCTCCTCATCTACTTCAACTGACAGGCTCCCCCATGCGTGCCCTTTCCCGCGTCCTGCTGTCGACCGCCCTCACGTTGTTCGCTCCCGGCTGCCGGAAGATCGCCGACACCTTCTTCGTGGTGAACGCCGAGACGGAGGAGATCTGCAAGAGCCAGCGGAGCATCGAATTCGCCGCCGCCGGGCCGGACACTCGGACGCTCACGTACGTCTTCGAGTTCCCGCTGGGGCAGTTGGGCGCGGACCTGCCCGAGGGGCGGCTCGAGACGGACTTCCGGCTGAGGCTGTTCCAACTGGACGTGACGGGGGGCGGCGTGGACCTGAGCGGGCTGGAGTCCGCGAAGGTGTCCTTGAGGCGGGTGGGAGCGGACGAGGTCATCCGGACCCTGCTCGAGTACCAGCAGCCGTCGCAGGCGTTCTCGCCCACGCAGTTGACGCTGCGCGGGGTGGAGGCGGCGAGCGTGGCGGAGCTGGCGCGCGAGGACCGGCTGGAGCTGGTGTTCGAGACGCAGGGCACCCTGCCCGCCCGGGCGTGGACGGCGGACATCCTGGCCTGCGCCGGGCTCCGGGCCGAGGTGCACTACTTCGACTTCATCTTCTGACGGCGGCGCCCGCCCACCCGAACGGACGCTCAATCCGCGAGCGGTTGAATCCGGCGCCCCTCACTGATTCCGGAACCACTCCGCCGGGATGCCCAGCGCCGCGAGGATCCGCTCGGGCGAGCGCTCGCCCTTGATTTCGTTGACGGTGGGCCGAGACGAAATCACAGGCCGCGGCTGCGCGAATCTTTCAACACTCTCGCCTTTGCGAAAAACGGTAACGAAGAACATCTCGAGATTCGGCGAAGCAGTTACCGCATACACCGTTGCATGAGGAAACCGCTCCGACACAGTCATATCGGCATACCCTATGTCGCCTGTGCCGCTGGCAATGAGGAGTCCTCGCGGCGAGTCCTCGAGCCGGTAGTACCCTGGAGGAAGTGACTCGTCAGCATCTTCTTCCAACGCGCGGCGAGCCTCCTGTGCACGGACTCCTTCCACCAATGCGACAGTCTGCAGGGGCGTCCTCGCGGGCGAGTCCCCGGGGCTCTCTCTCTCTGGCAGAGGACAGCCAAGGGACTTCGCCAGAGCGTCCGGGCCCACATCGAGGAGCTCCAGCACCCCCTTTCGCCACGACATGACGGTCCACGGGTCGTTGGCGCGCTCAATCGAGTACACAGGCTCGGTGCACTCGAGGGAGAGCTTCTCGGCGATCTGCATCTCGGTGCCCACGTCCCTGGGGTCCGTCCCCACGATAGCGTGGTAGCCGCCACTGCCCGGGATGACCTCGAAGGGCAGTTCTCCTCCGTCCTCTTCGTCCCAGTCAGGCATCACGATGCCCAGGGCCCGGCCTTCCAGTCGGGCGGGCTCACCTGGAGCCAGGACCGCCCAGAGAGGCCACCGGCTCATGGCGCACCTCCAGACAGGTCTTCCGGCAGCCTGAGTGCCGCGCGCAACTGCTTCGTTTTGTTCAGGATCTCCGCTTCCTCGATCTGGATGAGTTGCGTACCTGGCGCATGTCTCTCCAGGAATCTCTCCAACTTATCTCGGGTCGGTCCACTCAGCTTGTCGGTAACGACAAGAAACGGGTTGCCTCGGGGGGACTTCGCGGCGTCCGCGAGTTGGTCAAGCAGGTGCTGGAGTTTTTCCGCCAACGCCTCCTGTGCTTCATTGAGCTTCCGAGTGCCCTGCTTTGCCCTCCAGGTGTCCAGCGATTGGCGCCATCGGTTTTCGTTCCATCCCTTTGCTTCCACCCCATGTTGAAGCCGCGAGCCCCCCATCGCTGTCAGCTCGTTGTCGATGATGTGCCCCTCTTTCAGTCTCACCTGCCGCCCGGACAGCCGGAAGCCAGGGAAGAGCTTCTGCGCATTGCGCTCTGTCAGCATCTCCACGGCGACGCCACGGAGTTGCTCACGCGCTTGCAGTTGAAGCTTCAAGTTCGCCGCTTCCGCCGCCGCGCGCCGGAAGAGTCCCCAAACCATCTTCTCGTTCCTGGCCATGAAGTTGAGGTCCTCCATCGGCAGGTTTGTCGCGAGCAGCCAACCCAGGTCCACGCTCGCCCTGCGCGCCTTCCTCGCCAGTTCAATCACTGCCTCGGCTTCCAATTCCGGGTGACTGACGAGCCACTCGGACTCCTTCAGGAATGCAAGCGGGTCCTTCAGGCTCGGAGCTCCCGAGCGCCTCAGCAACTCCGCGAGCGCTGGTTTCGCCGTACCGCGGGTAGCGGCGCGCAGCGCTTCCACCCCGGCAAGGTAGGCCTGGGCCTTGTCGGCCGGCAGAGCCGCCGCGCGCCGCGCCACCGCGTTGTAGGCGAGCGCCAGATCCTGGCCCTCCGCCGCGAGCAGCTTCAGCGCCTCCAGCGTCTTCTCGGCTTGCTGTACCGCGAGCCCCGCGCCGCGAATGCCCCCGAGGACCCGTGCGGCGGCCATCTCCCCCCGTATGGCGAAGAAGGCCTGCTTGAAGGCCTCGGCGCCCCCAGCAAGGGAAAACCGCAGTCCCTCCGGTGTCGCAACGGCCTTTCCCTCGGCGAGCGCTCGCTCCAGCGTTTTCACCAGGGCCTGGACGGACTCCACCGACTCACGCATTCCGGACGAGGCCCGGGCGCCAGCCGCGCTCAACACCAGCCCTCCCCGGTGGACCAGCTCACGTCCTATGCCCGAGGTGGCGAGCTTGTAGATGTCCCGGCCAGCCAGCGCCGCCATGGCCAGCTCATGCACGGCGAGAAGGTTCCGTCCCTCCGGCGTCCGCGACAGCTCGTCCCGGTACGTGTCCACCACCGCCAGGGTCGCCACCAACGAGATGCGGCCCGCGAAGAGGCGCACCGCCGCTCCGCGTGCCGCCGCCAGCGTGCCGCCTTGTGTTGCCGTGGCGGGCGCGCCTGTCAGCAGCGGCGCCCGCGCCAGGGCCGACACGGCGCCGTACACCATGTGCATCTCGCCGATGCGGCTCACTGCCGACCAGCGAAGTGACGCGTCCGGTGTGGAAGCGAGCAGGGCCAGCTCCATGGCCGTCATCAAGTGCGTGCGCGGTTGTGGCCCATGGACTTCCACCCGCGCCCACTCCAGTGGGTGCAGAGCCCGGCTGCGCGGCGCCTCGTCCACCGAGGACAGGTAGCGGGCCTGGAACGCCTGCCGCACCGGCTGGAAGTACAGCGCCATGCGCCTGGAGGGCCCCACCTCTTCTCCGGGCAGAGCGGGTTCGGCGCCCAGGCGCACTCCCTGCTGCACCTCCCACGCCTCGGGGGACACCAACACCGTGGACACCCACCCAGCGGGGACATTGAGCAGGTGTGTCGTCTCGTCCTCGCGCCCCAGGTGGAAGGTGGGCAAGGACTCGAGGAGGTCCAGCGTGAGGGGAAACGAGGCGAGTGCCTTCTGGGTGAAGGCCTGCCCCAGCAACACCTTGTTGTCCGGTGCGTTGCTGCCGAGCAGCTTCTGCAGCGCCCCACTCGAGGTGAGCTCGCGCTCCAGGGCGGGGAATTCCGGGTCAGGCGTGGACAGCAGCACACGCGTCAGCAGGTGCACTGCGTCCTCCCTCATGTCGGAGTTGAGCGCACGGCCCGTGAGGAGGGTGTTGAAGACGCCCACACGCTCGTCCGGGGCGAGCAGGGAGAGCACGTCATGGTCGAGGGCGAGGAGGGGCTGGGGCGCTTGCGGTGTCGCCGTGGCGAGGGCTGTCCGCAGAAGCTCCCGCCGCAGGGCCGCCAACCCGCCCGTACCCGCCCCCAGCCCCGGCCGCCAGTCACCCGGGTGGATGAGGAGCGTGCCCGGGTAGTACCAGGAGGCATTGCCCTCCGGGTGCTCGAGTGGCTCGCGGGCCCCGGCAACGGTGTTGAATTCGGCGCTGTAGCCCCGCCAGAGCCCGTCCTCCCCGGGGATGATGACGCGCGGGCTTCCACGAGGAGCGTTGCGCACGCGCAGCTCCGCACGCTCCAGGGATGTCTCCTCGGTGAGCAGCAGCAAGGTGCGCACCTGGACGCTGGAGCCATCGGCGAAATAGAAGCGGCCCACCACGCTACCCGGGGCGAGGACGGGCGAGCCATCCGTGACGCTGTAGCTCGCCTTGAAGCGTCTGGAGCGCAGAGCGATGGCCTTGCGCAGGGGCTCAGCGGCCTCTCCAAGGATGTGCCCGCGCTGAGACTCCTCGCTTGAAGGCTCGAGCGCTTGGAGGTACCGATCGAAGTAGCTCCACCCTGCCCCGTCCAGAATGTCCGAGCGTTGAGCCCAGCGCAGGCCACGTTCCACCAGCGCGGCGGTCGCGGCCCTGTCCAGGGAAGCCACCGCGCGTTGGGACTGGCTCCAAGCGACATCCGCCTCCAGCAGCGCCTCCAGGGCACGGCGCATGGAGGCGAGCAACTCCGGCACGAGCGCTGGCGGGTGGCGCACGCGCACGCAGACCTGAAGGCCCTCCACGGCACCGGAGGAAGGCGTACGGGGCTCGAAGTCAAAAGCGTCCGCCGCTGCGGCATCTCCGAAGAGCCGCGAGGCTATTTCCTCGCGCGAGGCGTACCCGGGAACCCAGAGCAGTTCGGGCCACTCCGAGTCCACTTGCACGGGGAAGGAGGCCTCCTGTGCCCAGAGGAGGGCAAGCGCGCCGTCTTCCAATCCCTCTGGCGTGTCATCCCGCTCCGTCTGGACCTGCTCGTCGTCCAGCCACTCTGGCGGGATGACCTCCCCAGGGGGGAGGCGCCAGGTCCGCACCAGGGCGGGTTTGCCAGTGTGGTACCAGGTCCACTCATAAGTGAGGGTGAGCCGCGCGCCAGCGCCCACTCCCTCCGGGACGTCTACCTCCACCTCCTCCCGGCCTGGCTCTCGGCTCATGACCCGGGGCAGCGTCGTCCGCGGGTGGGCCGTGTGCGGGTCTACCCGCAGCCGCATGTCCTCGCCCCAGTTCAGCGCGCCCGCGGCGATGATTTCATCGCCTGCCTCCACCACGAGGAGACCTGGGTCCACCACCCGCAGGGACAGAACTCGGCCCCGCCAGTCTTCCTGGCGGGGACTGGGCGCTGCATCTCGCGCATGCGCCTTGACCGAAAGCGTCAACCGCTCGCGACTCGAGTCGCCACCGGCCGCGCTCTGGCTGGCCATGAGGCAGCTCGCGAGCAGGAGCGCCTGGAGTCGTCTGGCCCAGGGGCTGCCCAGGAAGGGCTGGTGTCGCGGTGCCACCGTGGCCGAAGGTGGAGTGCCAGGGACCTCCTCATCAGGGCGCTTCCAGGTGAGGAGTGCGTAGTCCTTCGCCATGCGGAGTGCCCTTGAAATGACAACCGCCCGTGAAGATAGCACCTGTCAGGAGGGGGTCCATACCCAGTCCAATGACTGGCGCTGCACGACGAAATGCGTGGACTGGCGCACCCAGTTGGGGTGGCGCAGGCGGGTGCCCAGAGACATTCGTCCAGGGGCAGCAACTCGAGGGCAGACACATCGCCCTCGGGGCCTCGCATCTAAGGCCTGCCCGCCCACGCCTCCACCCATTCGCGCGCCCGGGTGCTCTCCTTCATGAGGAAGTCGAAGTGCCCGGCCTGGACGCGCCGCACCAACTCCGCGTCCCGGGCGATGGCCTCGGAAGCATGCCAGGGAAAGATCCGGCGTGGAGGGGACTCCTCGTCCGCGGAGACTGCCGGAGCGGTCTCCAGGTAGCGGGCGTAGGTGGCGAAGAAGTGGTCGACACACGAGGCGACGGGGACGGCGTACAGCGCCTCGTAGACGTCGACCCACACCACGGGCTGCACACCCCGCGCGTCCGACAGCGACGGCACCGTGGCGTAGCAGTAGGCCAGACGGTCATCCTTCGCGAAGACGAGCAGCGAGCCGAACGGCGCCACCTGGTCCTTGCGCCAGTGGGCGTTCACCCGGTGCAGGTCGGGCCGCCGCTCGTGCCGCGCGGGGAAGAGGTAGAGTTCGTCCCTCACCCAGAGGTAGCCCGCGCGCGCGTACAGGGCCGCCAGTTGGGGGTCCATCGGCTGCCCCGCCACGGACGGCTCCACCGGGCCGCCGGAGGGAAGCGGGGGCTCCAGCTTCAGGGGATGGGCCCGGCCCTGGCACACCTCCAACAGGCGCTCGAAACCGGGCAGCGCGGTCGCGGACTGCATTCGGGGGACTCCTCTCGCGTGTCTTCTGCGGTCACCTCACTGTAGATGACCGCCGGAGTCATGTCACGAAACACACGGGGCAGGTTGCCCCCCGCCCCGTGGAGGCGGGACGCAGCCCTTGCGCCCCTCGCGGGCCCGGGACGCAGACGCTGCGCGCCGGACAGATGGGCCTCACCTCTGGACGCTCCCGGCTTCAGGATGGCCAGCGCCTTGCTAGCTTGTGAGCGGAAGAACTCACGAGGAACCGCCATGACCCATGCCGTCGACGACTTCATGACCCGCACCGTGCACACCATTGGTACGCAGAGCCCCCTGGCCGAGGCGCACCGGCTCATGAACGAGCACGCCATCCGCCACCTGCCCGTGCTGGAGGGCGGGAAGCTGGTGGGGATGGTGTCCATGAGGGATCTGCACCTCATCGAGACGCTCAAGGGCGTGGACCCGAAGGAGGTGGCGGTGGAGGAGGCCATGTCCCAGGAGGCCTATACGGTGCGGCCGGGGACGCCGCTGCTCGAGGTGGCGCGCACCATGGCCCTGCACAAGTACGGCTCCGCCGTGGTCGCCCAGGACGGCCGCGTGCAGGGCATCTTCACCACGGTGGATGCGATGCGAGCGCTGGAGACGCTCCTCGCCTCGCCCCTGGCGGAGCAGGCTCCCGCGCCCCGGCGGAAGACCCCGCCCCGGCAGCTCGCCAAGAAGGCGGCGCCCCGGAAGGCCGCGGCCCGCAAGGGAGCCGGTGGCGCGGCGAAGCGCCCGGCCGGCAAGAGCACCGCGAAGCGCCCGGCGCGGAAGGTGGCTCCGGCGCCCAAGCGCGGCGGGCGCTGAACGTCAGCGCCTCGGTGTCACCTCACGAGCGGAACGGACTCACGCCGCGCGGCGCTTCGGCAGCGTGCCGCGCAGCACCTCGTGGGCGTTCAGCAGCATCTCCTCGGTGGTCTCCCAGCTCACGCACGCATCCGTCACCGAGCAGCCATAGCGCAGCTGCGACAGGTCCGCGGGGATGGGCTGGGTGCCGGCCTCGATGAAGCTCTCGATCATCACGCCGACCACCGAGCGGTTGCCCTCGCGGATCTGGTGCATCACGTCGCGCATCACCAGCGGCTGCAGCTCCGGCTTCTTCCACGAGTTGGAGTGCGAGCAGTCCACCACGATGTTGCCCGGCAGCTTCGCCTTGGCGAGCGCCTGCTCGGCGAGCGAGACGGACACCGTGTCGTAGTTGGGCCGCCCGCCCCCGCCCCGGAGCACCAGGTGGCCGTAGCCGTTGCCCCGCGTCCGGATGATGGCCGACTCGCCCCGCTCGTTGAGCCCCAGGAAGCTGTGCGGACGCGACGCCGAGAGGATGCCGTTGACGCCCGCCTCCAGCGAGCCGTCCGTGCTGTTCTTGAACCCCACCGGAGTCGACAGCCCCGAGGCCATCTCGCGGTGCGTCTGCGACTCCGCGGTGCGCGCGCCAATCGCCGTCCAGGAGATCAAATCTCCGTAGTACTGCGGCGCGATCGGATCCAGCGCCTCGGTCGCCGCCGGCAGGCCGAGCTCGGCCACGTCCAGCAGGAAGCGGCGGCCGCGCTCCATGCCTTCCTCGATGCGGAAGGAGTCATCCATCCGCGGGTCGTTGATGAAGCCCTTCCAGCCGGTGGAGGTGCGCGGCTTCTCGAAGTACACGCGCATCACCACGTGGAACGAGTCCTTCACCTTGTCCGCGAGCTGGCGCAACCGCCGCGCGTAGTCGATCCCCGCCACCGGGTCATGGATGGAGCACGGGCCCACGATGACGAACAAGCGCGGATCCTTCCGGTCCAGGATGTCCATGAGGGCACGGCGCCCAGCGAGCACGGTCTCGGCCGCACGCTCGGTCAGCGGCACCCGCGTCTTGATCTCCGCGGGAGAGGGCATCTGGTCGATGCCGGCGACATTCAGGTTTTCGGTACGAGCGGTCATGAGGGCAGAGGGGCGTGAAGGGGGCGCGGAAGCGGGGAAGACGGGAATACTAGCGCGGGGGGGGCCGGAGATCTCGTCCTGAAGGGACCGAGCCCCGGCGGCGTCGCGGGCGGGGGGACAACCGCCGGTCCCGGCATGGACTTCCTGGTGAAGCGGCCGCGTGTCCGGGCCCGGCTCGTGGTAGGCAACGGCGGCCATGGACCCAGCACAGACAGCTCCCCGAGTCCTCGTCGTCGGTTGTGGCGGAATCGGCGGTGTCATCCTGTCCCGCCTGATGGAGGCCGGCGGGAATGTGACCGCGGTGGCCCGCCGCGAGGAGATCGCCCGCGTGCTCCGGACGCGCGGCCCGGTGCTGCGCGACGAGAAGGGCGAGCGCACCGTTCGCGGGCACCTGGAGGTCTTCGTCGAGCCGCCCCGGGAGGGGGCCTACGACTTCATCCTGCTCGCCACGCCGCCCAACGGGGTGGAGGCGGCCGCCCGGGAAACGGCCCACCTGCTGGCTCCCGAGGGGGCCATGGTGGTGCTCCAGAACGGGCTGTGCGAGGAGCTGGTGGCCCGGGTGGTGGGCGAGGACCGGGTGCTCGGCGCCATCGTGGCCTGGGGCGCGTCGTCCCCGGAGACCGGCGTCTACGAGCGGACCTCCTCGGGGGGCTTCGCGGTGGGCGCGCTCTCCGGCGGGCAGGACCCGAGGCTCGCCCGGCTGGCCGAGGTGCTGCGCGCGGTGAGCGAGGTGGCCTTCACGGAGAACCTGCGGGGCGCGCGGTGGAGCAAGCTGGCGATCAACTGCGCCATCTCCACCCTGGGCACCGTGGGGGGAAGCAGGGTGGGGCCGCTGCTGCTGCACCGCTTCGTCCGGCGGCTCGCGATGGAGGTCTTCACCGAGGTCTTCCAGGTGGCCCGCGCCGAGAACGTGAAGCTGGAGAAGGTGGCCTCCACGGTGGACCTGGAGTGGCTCACGCTGAAGGAGTCCGAGCAGCACGCGCGGGGCTCGCTCAGCCTCGTGGGCCGGCACGCGATGCTCCTGGCCATCGGCGCGAGGTACCGGCGGCTGCGCTCGTCCATGCTGGCGGCCATCGAGCGGGGCCGGGAGCCGCCGGTGGACTTCCTCAACGGCGAGGTGGTCCAGCGGGGCAAGGCCCACGGCATCCCGGTGCCGGTGAACGCGCGCCTGCTCGAGGCCGTCCACGCCATGTCCCGGCGTGAACTGAATCCCGGCGTGGAGACACTCCGCCGCATCTACGAGCAGACGCGGCCCCAGGGCCCCCATTAAGGTGGGGGGGCATGGGAAAGGACCGTCCCACCACGGTGTAGCCCTCCAACGAGTGCGGTGAGGTTCCCGTTGAAGGCCGCCCCGTTTCGTTTCATGGTTTCCATCCAGCAACGCGATGTGAAGTTCCCAAGGGGTGAACAACCATGGCGATGAAGAAGGCCACGAAGAAGGCAGCGGAGAAGATTCGGACGGCGGCCAAGAAGGTGGCCACGAAGGTGACCAGCAAGGTGGCGGCGGCCAAGAAGGCCCCCGCCAAGAAGGCCCCCGCCAAGAAGGCCAAGAAGGCCCAGCCCATTCCCAAGGGCTACCACATCGTCACGCCGAGCCTCGTGGTGCGCGGCGCCCCGGAGGCCCTCGAGTTCTACAAGAAGGCCTTCGGCGCGAAGGAAGTGGGCAAGGCGCTGACGACGCCGGACGGGAAGATCCTCCACGGCGAGTTCCGCATCGGCGACTCCATCGTGATGTACTCGGACGAGTTCCCCAACATGGGCTCCCGCTCGCCCCTGAGCGTCGGCGGCATCTCGTCGAGCCTGCTCATCTACACGCGTGACGCGGACGCGCTGTACAACCAAGCGCTGGCCTCGGGCGCCAAGGTCGCCATGCCCATCGGCGACGCGTTCTGGGGCGATCGCTACGGCATCGTCATCGATCCCTTCGGCCACCAGTGGCAGATCGCCACCCACAAGGAGGACCTCACCCCGAAGGAGATGGCCCGCCGCGCCCAGGCCGCCATGAGCGCCCCGCCTCCGGCCCCCCCGGCGGAGTCGGCTCCGGCTCAGACTCCGGCGGCGGAGACGCCTCCCACGACGCAGCCGGCCTGACGTTTCACTCGAAGTCCCCGAGGCCCCCTCCCCTTCGCACGGGAGGGGGTTCCCTCAAGCGGCGGGGACCCGGGCCTCGGCCAGGGCGGGCGTCCCCAGGTACTTGCGGCGCGTTCCCATCACGTAGTCGAAGAGCGGGTACGTCACGCACCAGTTGGCGTTCTGGTCCTTCCCCATGTGGTGGTCGTAGTGCCACGGCAGGTGCTCGCGCGCCCAGTTCTCGTCCAGGTGCGCCCGCCGGTGCACCACGTAGTACAGCACCGTCGAGGCCCACACCGAGGCCACGAACCACGGCGCCCACTTGAGCAGGGGAAGGTGGCCCACCACGATGGCCGCCAGCCCCAGCACCTCCTTGCTCTGCGGCGTCCAGCTCCACAGCGGCCCCCGGTACTGCGCGTCCACCATCTCGTGGCGCCGCGAGCGCTGGTGGTGCTCGTGCCAGTGGAAGCTCCAGAAGCTCTTGTGTCTCTTGCCCAGCCCGTGCAACACGTACCGGTGCAACAGCCACTCCCCGAAGTTGGAGTACACCAGGCCCAGTGGAAGTCCGATCATCTCGACTGCTCCTCGCGAGACGCCCCGGGCCTCCGCGGCGTCCCGCCTCAAGTGCCAATCCTCTGTCATCAAAATAATGACCACCGCGCCGCGCCGCGTCGGGTGTACGCGAGGACGAGGACGCCACCCCGCCCAGGGCACAGGCCCGGCCGCCGGAAGTTGGACGGGAGGCCCGAGCGCCCGTAAGGAAGGAGGCCATGCGGCGGAGACGGGACAGCGGGTTTCCTTGGGTGAAGGTGGCGCTGTGCGCCCTGCTGCCGCTCGTGCTGCTCAATCTGGCGGTGGCCTTCTTCGGCGACACCTCCGTGTCTCCCCTCTCGCTGTCCTTCCTGGAGCAGAAGGCCCACGCCCTGTCCGCGTACGCGCGCCACCGGTCCTCGTGCCTGTTCGAGGGGCATCCGGAGCTCGCGCCCCTCATCCGTGACACCGAGCGCCGCCACCGCCTCCCCACTGGCCTGCTGGAGGCACTCGTCGAGGTGGAGTCCAACACCCAGCCGCACCGCATCTCCCCCGCGGGCGCCATGGGTCCCGGCCAGCTCATGCCCTCCACCGCGAGCCAGCTGCGCGTGGAGGACCCCTTCGACCCGGCCCCCGCCCTCGATGGCAGCGCGCGCTACCTCGCCGAGCAGCTGGAGCGCTACCGGGGCAACGTACGGCTCGCGGTGGCCGCCTACAACGCCGGGCCCGGCAACGTGAATGGCCGCGTCCCTCGCAACGGGGAGACGGAGTTCTACGTGGCCCGGGTGCTCACCCACTACGAGCGCCTCCGGCCCCGCCCTCCTCCCCGGCCCGCGAAGCCCGCTCCCCCCACGAAGTCCACTCCCGCCGCGAAGCGTCAGGCCCGGCCGGTGAGCGCTCCCTCAGCCTCGCCACCGCCGAGCCGCTCGCCGAGGGCGCCGTGGACGGCATGAGCGACCGCGCCGGGTTCCTCGGCCTTCTGCGCCTGGTGCGCGAGCGCTTCTCCCAGTCCGTGGCCAGCGGCGGCTACTAACGCGAGCCGTCCAGGCCCCGTCCGGCCTCGGCGTCCACCCACACCTCCACGTTGCCGTGGAGCTGGAGGAACGAGGCCGGGCACATGGGGGTGATGGGGCCGAGCACCATGGCCGTCACCGCCGCCGCCTTGCTCACCCCGAAGGCCAGCAGGATGACGCGGCGCGCCTGAAGCAGCGGCGCCATGCCCAGCGTGAGCGCCGCCAGGGGGACCTTCCAGACGTCCTCCCCGAAGAGCGAGGCCACCGCCTGCCGGGACTCCCGCGACAGGCGCGCCCGGTGGCTGCCCGCCTGGAGGCCGTCCCCCGGCTCGATGAAGGCCACGTGCCCGTTGGGCCCGATGCCCAGCAGGAGCAGGTCCAGCCCTCCCGCCTCCGCCAGCTCGAGGTCGTAGCGCACACATTCCCGCTCGGCCCGCTCCGCGCTCCCGTCGAAGAAGTGGATGCGCTCGGGTGCCAGGTTGACGTGCTGGAAGAAGTGCCGCTCCATGTACGCCCGGTAGCTGCTGGGGTCGTCCGGCGCCAGCCCGAGGAACTCGTCCAGGTTGAAGGTCGTCACCCGCGAGAAGTCCACCTGGCCGCGCCGGTGCAGCGCCACGAGCTCCCGGTAGACGTTGAGCGGCGTCCGGCCCGTGGGCAGCCCGAGCACCAGGGAGGGCTTCTCCCGGATCGCGGCGGCGACGAGGGCCGCGCACGCGGCGACGGCTTCCTGCTCGGAGGCGAAGACGCGGACGTTCAAGGCGCCGGCCAGCATAGGCCAGGCCCCGGCACCCGACCAAGGAACGTGTCACCCGTTGGATGGGGCCCGGGGGAAGAGGCCGCATGGGTAGGCCCACGGCCCGGGGGGGCCCCGCCCGCCCGCCTCCGTTCCAACCTGGCCCTGCCCCACTGGCCGGATGCCACCGTGGCTGGCGGGCGGTTTGCGTCAACTTCACGCATGAATCGTCTTGAAGGTGGGTTAGAAGGGCTACCTCATGAAAGTCGCCGTCCTGACAGGCGGGGGTGATTGCCCCGGCCTCAACGCGGTCATCCGCGCCGTCGTCCGCCGGGCCAGCGCCCATGGTTTCGAGATGATGGGCCTGCGCGATGGGTGGAAGGGTCTCCTCGAGGACAACCACTTCCGCCTCACGCGCGAGACCACCTCCGGCATCCTCCACCGCGGTGGCACCATCCTGGGCACCTCCCGCGTCAACCCCTTCAAGGTCGAGAACGGCCTGGAGAAGGTCAAACGCGCCATCGAGCGCCATGACATCCACGCCGTCATCGCCATCGGCGGCGAGGGCACGCTCTCGGCCGCCACGCGCATGGCCAAGGAGGGCCTGCGCATCGTCGGCGTGCCGAAGACGATCGACAACGATCTCAACGGCACGGACTTCACCTTCGGCTTCGACACCGCCGTCACCATCGCCACCGAGGCCATTGATCGGCTGCACTCCACCGCCGAGTCGCACAAGCGCGTCATCGTGTGCGAGGTGATGGGGCGGCACGTGGGGTGGATCGCCACCTACGCGGGCATGGCCGGCGGCGCGGACGTGATTCTTGTCCCCGAGGTCCCCGCGGACCTGGTGCGGGTGGCCGAGCACATCCAGCACCGGCACTCCACCGGGCGCTCCTTCTCCATCGTGGTGGTGGCCGAGGGCACGCGCATCAAGGCGGGCGAGGACCAGCAGGAGCACCTGGTCACCTCGGGTGCGCTGGACGAGGCCGGCCGGCCCCGGCTCGGTGGCGTGGGTGCCATCGTGGCCAATGAAATCGAACGGCGCACGGGCTACGAGACGCGCGTGTCGGTGCTGGGCCACATCCAGCGCGGCGGCGCCCCCACGGCCCATGACCGGGTGCTGGCCACGCGCTTCGGCGTGCACGCGTGCGACATGGTGGCCCGGGGTGAGTTCGGCAAGATGGCCGCGCTCCGGGGCAATGAGATCGTCAGCGTGGACCTGTCGGAGGCCACCCGGGAGCTCAAGAAGGTGCCCCAGGAGTTCTTCGAGGTCGCCCAGGTCTTCTTCGGTTAGCCCGGGGCGGGGGTAGAGTGTCCCCTGCCATGGACCTTTACGCGCAGATGGCGGCCCTGGTGGCCGAGGGCCGTCCGTTCGTACTGGCCACCGTCATCGAGAGCGCCGGCAGCACGCCGCAGAAGCCGGGCTCGAAGATGGTGGTGCTCGGGGATGGGAGCCTGCGGGGCACCGTGGGCGGTGGTGCCATCGAGCATCAGATCATCCAGGCCGCGCGGGCCCTGCTGGAGTCCGCCGAGAGCACGCGCGTCATCGAGACGCACCTCACGCACGAGCTGGGCATGTGCTGTGGGGGCCGGATGAAGGTGTTCCTGGAGAAGCACGGAGCGCCGCCGCGGCTCACGGTGTTCGGCGCGGGGCACGTGGCGCGGGAGCTGGCGCTGCTGGCGCACCGGGTGGGCTTCCGGGTGACGGTGGTGGACGCCCGGCCCGAGTGGGCCTCCCCCGAGCGCTTCCCTGGCATCGAGTTGGTGCTGAAGGACCCCGCCGACTACGCGCGCGCACTGAGCGGGGGTGCCGAACACTGCTTCTGCATCACCACGCATGACCACCCGCTGGACCAGGCGGTGGTGGAGGCGCTGCTGGACAAGCCCTCGGCCTACCTGGGGGTGATTGGGAGCCGGCGCAAGGCCGAGCGCTTCCGGATGCGGCTGAAGGCCGCGGGCTTCTCCGGCGAGGCCGTGGCCCGGCTGCGCTCGCCCATGGGCGTGGAGATTGGCGCGCTGACCCCGGAGGAGATCGCCGTGTCCATCGTGGGAGAGCTCATCCGGGTGCGGCGCCTGGGTGGCTCGCCGGGGTAAAGAGGGCCCATGACGCTGAAGGTGATGACGCTCAACGTCCTCTTCGGAGGGCAGGATCGCTTCGAGTCCCTCCTCGCCCTGGTGGCGAAGCAGAACCCGGACCTGCTGGTGCTGCAGGAGTGTCTGGGCTGGGACGATGGCGAGCGCCTGCGCCAGGTGGCCGCCACGCTGGGCCCCGAGGGCGCCATCCACGCCCACCTGGGCTCCGCCCGCCCGCGAGGCAGCGGCAACTGCTACCACGTGGCCGTGCTCAGCCGCATGGCCCCCCGCTCCATCCGCGTGCACAACAACCCGCACTTCATCGGCCACGCGCTGGTGCAGTGCGAGTTCGACACCGGCGAGGGTCCGCTCACGTTCTTCGGGACGCACTACGACGCGCACTACGAGACGCTCCGCTTCGTCGAGGCGCGCTACCTGCGCTCGCTGCTGGACCCCACCGCCTTCCGCGAGGGCCTCTACCTGCTGGCGGGGGACCTCAACTCCCTGTCCCGCAGGGACCCCTACCCCGTGGACCTCGCCGATCAGCTGCGCCTGGCGGGCGTGGACAAGTACGGCCACCCGCCCCGCTTCGACGTCATCGACGACGTGGAGGCCTTCGGCTGGGTGGACACCCTGCGCCACCGGCCCGCCTCGCCCGCCTGGGTCACCGCGCGCCGCGTCCGCAACGGGGTGACGATCGACTACCGCACGGACTACATCTTCGCCTCGCCCCGGATGGCCGAGCGGCTCGTCAGCACCGAGGTCATCGACGTGGGCGAGGCCACCGACCACAACGCGGTGGTGGCCACCTTCCATTGAGCCCGGGCGGGCCCGGGCGGGCCGATGGGTCCTCCCCGTCGCTCGAGTCGCTGGTCGCGTAGAGGCTCGCGTGGTTCACCAGAGCCGAGGTGCGTGGCATCGGACATGCCAGGGTGGACACTCCACTCGCCGCTCCCCTGTAGCGGGATGTGCATGCACTCATGCACCGGGCCGCACACCCCTGCTCATCCCCGGCCAGGCCTGCCTGGAAGATGACATGGCGCGGCTCTTCCCGGAGTGAACGCGGGCTTTCTCCTGGTACAAGCCCGGCACCCGCGCCACGTCCGGCGCGGCGCTCCTGGAGGAGAACATGGTGGTGCTCACGGATGAGGGTTCTCGTGCGGAGATCGTCCCCGAGCGCGGAGCGCTCGTCAGCCGCTTCATCGTCGAGGGCGAGCCCATCCTCTTCCTCGACGAGAGCACCCTGGCCGACCCCACGAAGAACGTGCGCGGCGGCATCCCCGTGCTCTTCCCCGCCCCCGGCGTGCTCCCCGGGAACAAATACACGGCGGAGGGCCGCGAGTACCCCATGCGCCGCCATGGCTTCGCCCGTGACCTCCCCTGGGAGGTGCGCGGCCAGGACACTTCACGCGTGGTGCTCTCGCTCGGACACTCGGAGCAGACCCTGCGCGAGTTCCCCTGGCGCTTCGAGGCCCGCCTCGCCGTGACGCTGCTCGGCTCCGCGCTCCACCTGTCCTTCAGCGCCGAGAACCGCGACTCGCTGCCCATGCCCCTGCACCTCGGCTACCACCCGTACTTCCACGTCCCCCAGGCCAACAAGGCCTCCGCCAGCGTCGAGACCGATGCCTCTCGCGCCTGGGACAACCGCAAGGCTGCCCATGTCGCCTTCACCAGCCTGGACCTCACCGGGCCCGAGGTGGACATGCACCTGCTCGATCACTCGCTGCACGGCACCACGCTGGAGCGCGGACCCGGCCTGCGCCCCGTGGAGCTCGCCTGGAGCCCCTCCTTCACCACCCTCGTGGTGTGGACGCTCGAGGGCCGTGACTTCGTCTGCGTGGAGCCCTGGACCGCCCCCGGTGGCGCCCTCCAGACGCACCAGGGGCTCCTCACCGTCGCCCCCGGAGACACCTTCGCCTCCGAGTTCGAGATCAGCGTCGAGCCAATGGCCCGCTTCGTCCGCTAAAAGGCCGCCATGTCCTTCCTCTCCCATCTCGAGTGCTCGCGCTGCCGCAAGACGCATGACGCGGACCGGGTCCAGAACCTGTGCGACTGCGGCGGCCCGCTGCTCGTGCGCTATGACCTGAAGGCCGTCGCCCGCGCCGTGCGCCCCTCCGACCTCGCCGGCCGCGTCTCCTCGCTGTGGCGCTACCGCGAGGTGCTCCCCGTCCGCGATGACAAGAACATCGTCACGCTCGGCGAGGGCATGACGCCGCTGTTTCCCCTGCCGCGGCTCGGCGCGGAGATTGGCTTGCCCGACCTGTGGTTGAAGGACGAGGGACTGAATCCCACCGCCTCGTTCAAGGCTCGCGGCGCCGCCACCGGTGTGAGCCGGGCTCGGGAGCTGGGCATCAAGGCGCTCGCCATGCCCACCAATGGCAATGCCGGCGGCGCGTGGGCCAGCTACGGCGCTCGCGCCGGCATGTCCGTGACGCTCGTCATGCCCACCGATGCTCCCGCCATGAGTGTGTTGGAGGCCACCGCCGTCGGCGCCAATGCGTACATGGTACGGGGGCAGATTACCGATGCTGGCGCCATCGTCGGCCGCTCGGCCAAGGCCCACGGCTGGTTCGAGGCCGCCACCCTCAAGGAGCCGTACCGCATCGAGGGCAAGAAGACGATGGGGTACGAGATCGCCGAGCAGCTCGGGTGGACCCTGCCCGACGTCATCCTGTACCCCACCGGCGGCG
>NZ_DBNGVP010000177.1:0-7575 GCF_057119385.1 Archangium sp.
ACTTCCAGGGTGCGTTCCACTTGCCCGGAATCGGTGTTCCACATGGCCGGAATGGGCGTTCCACTTGCTCCGGAATCAGTGTTCCACTTGCCCCGGAATCGGTGTTCCACATGGTCCGGTGCACGCACCCACGGGCGCAAGTCCTTCACCTATCCCCTGCCCGAGTGCGAGCAGGTCCCCCGGCCCGCGCTCACCCTGGTGCCCGCCTCCCCCGGCGCGGACGTCCGCCTCGAGCCCCGGAGCGCCGGCTCCTGGCGGCCCGAGTTGGAGGCCTCCTGGGCGGCGGGGACGTCCCGGGGGCTCGACGCGCGCGCCGGCCTCGTCCCCTGGGGCGACGGCTCCCTGGGCTTCCTCCAGGTCCGGGCGGAACGGCTCTCCGAGGCGCCCGCGCGGGCCCGGGTCGTCTTCGTGGTGGATGCCTCCCACAGCGTGGGCCCCGCGGGCATCTCCCGCCAGGTGGAGCTCGCCGGGGAGTACCTCCAGTGGCTGCCCGATGCGGCGGCCGAGGTGGTGGTGTTCCGCCGCTCCGCCGAGCGTCTCTTCGGACGCCTCATCCCCGCCTCGGAGTGGAAGACGGCGCTGGCCACCCTTCCCCCCGAGCGGCTCGCCCCCGGCAATGGCTCGCACCTGGACGAGGGGCTGAAGCTCGCCCAGCGGGTGCTCGCGGAGGGCAGCGGGCCCGCGCGCGTCCTCGCCCTCACGGACGGGCTGCTGCGCCAGGCCTTCGAGCCGGTGCCCCCCGCTCCCTCCACCGCGGCCCCGGATGCCGCCGTGCACCTGCGGCGGCTGCCCCTCCGCACCGGCGTTGCCGCCCCCCACGAGAAGCTCTCCGGGCCCCTCGTCCGGGACGCCTGCGGCACGCAGCTGCCCTCCTACGCCCGCGGCCTGGAGCCGCTCGTGCGGCCCCTGCGCTGGGAACGGGTCCACCTCGAGGACGAGCACGGCCTCCGGCTGACGGAGTTGCCCGCGATCGAGGAGGGAGAAGGGTTCCAACGCTGGCTGCCCAGCCCCCAGACGCCCCTGCGCGGACTGGTGATGCGGGGAGAGCGCTGGGGCTGTGCCGCCTCCCAGCCGGTGGCTCCCGATGACACGCTGTCCGCCGACCTCGTCCGCAACGCCTGGTCCACCCTGCACGTCGAGTCGTGGAACCGGAATCCTTTGAACGCCAACGAGGAGGACCGCCCTCCCGAGGAGGCGGTCGAGCAGCTGGCGCGGGAGGGCGACTGGGTCTCCCCCACCCGCTCGTTGCTGGGGGTGCCCTCGGGCGCGGGACCCTCGACGGCCCGGACGCACGCGCTGCCGGACGGGGTGACGCGAGGCATCATCGGAGGCGTGGTCGGCGGCACCATCGCCTGCCCCATGGGGTCCCTGTCACCGCGGGCGGCCCCTCCGGAGCGCCAGGAGGCGGTGGCACGGCTCCTCCAACCGGCCTTCTCCACCTGCCTGGGCGCGGGAGGCCACGCCTCGCTCCAGGTGCGCGTGGAGGCCACGGGGGATGAGATCGTCGACGTGGAGGTGACGGGCGCGGCCTCCGAGCCCCAGGCCTCGTGCGTGCGCGAGGCCACCTGGGCCCTCCGCCTGCCTGCCCTCTGCGATGACGGCTCGGCGGAGACCTACACGCTCACCCCGCGCCGCTAGACGCGCGACTGGCGCGAGGAGGCCAGCGACACGACGGCGGAGCGCAGCTCCTCCAGGTCCGCGGAGTGGTCCATGAACCAGGCGCCGGGGACGCGGGCGATCTGCTCGCGCAGCCGGGGGTTGGTGAAGGGGCTGTAGAGGATGACGGGCACGTCCGGGTTGCTGGCGCACAGCCGCTCGAGCGCCGCGAGCCCGGCATCGCCCAGCATCCGCGCATTGCAGAGGATGAGCTCCGGCGCCTGCCGCTGCCCGGAGAGCAGCTCCCCGGCGAGCAGCTGGACGGCATCCCGCGCGTCCTCGACCACACCGACCTCGAAGCGCTCGTGGGCGAGCATGTCGCACATGAGCTGGCGGCGCTCCTTCAGGTTCTCGATCAGCAACACCTGACCGTGAAACACCACCGGACGCCTCCGGGACTCGCCCCGGAACATGGCCCGGCCCGCCCTCGACGCCCCCTGCTGATTCACCACCGCACTGGATTGCATGACGACCCTTCCCCTTGCTCTCGACCGGCCGCTCTACAGCACGAACCGTGCCGACGCCCCGTGCGCCGCGCCATAGCACGGCTTCACCCGGAATGACTAAACATCCCAGACAGGTCTGACCAGCCCGTGTGGCAGGGAAGAACGCCACATGTGGCGTTCCGCCACAGCGTCTGGGATTTCCACGACAGACCCACAGGACTCGAGCCGGAAGCGGCTTCTTCTCAGGTGCCGAGACGGGTGGGGAGCAGCATCTCAGGAGCCGAGAGGAGCGGAGGAAGGAGACTATACAAGTCACCTTTCGCCTGCTACTGCTCAGGTCATGCGCTCCCCAGACTTCGAACCTCTCTCCCTTCGGCCCGCGGATGAAGTCGCGGGCTGGCGAGTGCACCACCTCTGGCGCCAGGACGACTTCAGCGTCACCTGGAGCGTGGAGCGGGACGGCGAACGCCGCCTGCTGCGCATGGCCCTGCGGCCGCCCGGCTCACGCGAAGGCCCGAAGATGGAGCGGTTCCTGGAGCGCGAGGCGGGAGCGCTGCGGCGCGTGCAGCACGCCTGCGTTCCCCGGCTGCACGAGGACGGACGCTGGCCGGACCCGGTGCACGGATTCCGCTACCTGCTGATGGATCATGTCGAAGGAGCGGAGCTGACGGACATGAGGCGCCGCGGTGTCACGGCGCTGCAGATCACACGGATGATGATGCAGCTGGCCCAGGCGGTGGACGCCATGCGCCGCGCGGGCGTCAACCATGGCGCCATCGGGCCGAAGAACATCCTGATGCGTGACGCGGACTCGCCGCCCATGCTGGTGGACTTCAGCCTCGCCGACTGGCCGGGCAATACCCACCCGCCCGAGCACTACCCGCTCGCCGGATTCGGAGGGCTCGATACGTTCCTGCGGGAGAACCCGGACATCGGCTTCCAGGTGATGCCCCTCATCCGCGGCAAGCGCTACCTGTCCTGAACCGCCTCCCCGGCTGAGCGGACGGGCAGGCCCGGCTCCTCCGCGTCGCGCCGGATGGCCCTGTCACAACCACGGTGCGCCGCCTCCTCCCAGGTGGGACCCGCCACCGGGAGAGACACGGGATGCGTCGTTGGGTGCGGATGATGGCAGTGGGGTGGGGACTGGCTTGCTTGCAAAGCGTGGGTTTCGTGGCGCCTGCCCTCGCGAACCCTGGTCCGAACGGGAACGGCGCGCCGCCCGCCCAGGGGGTGGACGGTGGCGCCGCTTCCCGCGCGGCCTCCGAGGAGCCCTTCCTCGGCGTCATCATTCCCCATGACACCGTGAACGTGAGCACCCGCTTCGACTCGCGGCTGGAGAAGCTCGAGGTCGAGGTCGGCCAGCACGTCCACGCGGGCCAGGTGCTCGCACGGCTGGACACCCGCTCGCTGGGGCAGGAGCTCGCGGCGGCCGAGGCCAGCCTCCAGGGCTCGCGCGCCGAGGAGCAGGCCGCCCGCCTGGCCCTCTCCGAGGCTCGCGCGAAGAAGGCCCGCTACTTCACCCCGCGCTCCCTGGAGCTGGGCGTCTATTCCCAGGAGGAGCTGGACAAGGTGCGCTACGAGGAGAGCACCGCCAATGCCCGCCTGCAGGCCGCCCGGGCGCAGACGCTCCAGCGGAGCGCCGAGGCCACCGAGCTGCGGCAGAACCTCGAGGACGCCACGCTCGTGGCGCCCTTCGATGGCGTGGTGGCCGCGAAGCTCACCAGCCCCGGTGCGCGGCTGGCGGCGGGACAGCCCGTGCTCAAGCTGCTCGGCACCGGCGGTTGGAAGGTGCGCTTCGCCGTGCCCGAGGACGCGGCGCGGCGGCTCCAGCCGGGTGGCCCCGTGGAGGTGAAGGCCGTGCAGCCCGGCCTCGCGCTCGAGGGCACGGTGGAGAGCGTGGCGCCCGAGGTGGACTCCGCGGCCCGGCTCGTCTTCGCCACCGCCACCTTCAACCAGCCACCGCCGCCCGAGGTCTCCACGGGCATGGTCGTCCACGTCCGTCCGGGGCCCTCGCAACAGCTCGGTGGGCGGGGCACCGGCGGCTCCGCGCCCACGGGAGCGATTCCCTGAATGGAAGCCACACAACGCACCCGCATCTTCCGCGAGGAGGCCCTGCGCCACCACGAGGGCTCCCAGGAGGACGGGGACCTCCTCCGCATCTCTCCCCGGTGGACCCGGTGGACGTACTGGTTGCTGCTCGCCCTGGTCGTCTGCGCCGCGCTCTACTCGGTGCTCGGCACCATCCCCGAGTACGCCTCGGGCCCGGCCATGGTGAAGGTCGAGGGCCGCAGTGATCTCACCCCCCAGCTGCCGGGAATCGTCGCCTCGGTGGAGGTGAAGCCCGGGCAGCGGGTGGAGGCCGGACAACCCCTGGTGAACTTCGTCTCCCAGGACGAGACGGCCTCGCTGGAGCGCATTCAACGGGAGTTCGAGCTGCAGCTGGTGCGCGTGCTGCAGGATCCGGCGGACGAGGCCGCGCGCCAGGCCCTCACGTCACTGCGCGCCGAGCGCGAGCTGGCCGAGGCGCGGCAACAGGCCCGGACGCTGAGGGCCCCGCACGCGGGCGTGGTGGGCACCCTGCGCGTGCGCGAGGGCCAGTACGTCAACCCGGGAGAGAACGTGGTGTCCGTGGTGGGGGATGACGTGCACGTGACGCTGGTGGCGCTGCTGCCCGGGGGCTACCGGCCGAGGCTCGAGCCGGGCAAGCCGCTGCGCGTGGAGCTCAACGGCTTCAACCACGAGTACCAGACGTTCACCATCGACTCGGTGGGAGATCAGATCATCGGCCCGAGCGAGGTGCGGCGCTACCTGGGCGCGGACACGGGGGATGCGATCAACCTGTCGGGCCCGATGGTGCTGGTGCAGGCGCGCATCGACTCGCCCACGTTCACGATCAAGGGAAAGACGTTCAACTACTTCGACGGAATGCTGGCCCAGGCGGACGCGCGGGTGCGCAAGGAGCGGATCCTCGTCACGCTGATTCCGGGCCTGAAGGGAGCACTGGGACATGAGGACTGACGCCGTCCGGCATCCGGGGCTCACCGAGCGGTTCCCCGCGTTCCGCAACCTGCGGGTGAAGGGCCGCGAGCGCCGCATCCCGCTGGTGCGCCAGTTGACGGAGATCGAGTGCGGCGCCGCGTGCCTCGCCATGGTGCTCGGCTACCACGGCAAACCCCTGCGCCTGGAGGAGGTCCGCCAGGCGATGGGGACGGCGCGGGACGGGGTGTCGGCGCTGGACATCCTGCGCACGGCGCGCACCTTCGGGCTGCGCGGGCGCGGCGTCTCCGTGGACGAGGAGGCGCTGCACTACCTGCCCACCGGCACCATCCTCCACTGGCAGTTCTCGCACTTCGTCGTCTTCGAGAAGCTGGGACGGGACGGCGTGCACCTGCTGGACCCCGGGCATGGCCGGCGCAAGGTGTCGCTGGAGCGCTTCCGCCAGTCCTTCACCGGCGTGGCCCTGCTGCTGGAGCCGGGCGAGAGCTTCGAGACGGGCAAGAAGCCCCGGCCGCGCTCGGCCGCGAGGTACGCGCTGCAGGTGCTCCAGCAGTCGCACGTCCTGCAACGCATCATCGTCGTCTCGCTCATCCTGCAACTCTTCGCGCTGGCGGTGCCGGCGCTGACGGGGCTCATCATCGACCGGGTGGTGCCTCGCGGAGACAAGGAGCTGCTGCTGGTGGTGGGCCTGGGCTTCATCTCACTGGCCGGCTTCCAGCTGCTCACCTCGCTCATCCGGAGCCACCTGCTGCTCGAGCTGCGCACGCGCATGGACTCGAACATGACGCTGGGCTTCCTGGAGCACATGGTGAGCCTGTCCTACGCCTTCTTCCAGGTGCGCGCGGCGGGAGACCTGATGCAGCGGCTCAACAGCAACGCCACCGTGCGGGAGATCCTCTCCTCCAGCACGCTGTCCGCGCTGCTCGATGGGGCGCTGGTGATCATCTACCTCGGGCTGCTGTTCCTGATCAGCCCGGCCATGGCGTTGATCGTCCTGGGGCTGGGCAGCCTGCAGATCCTCATCCTCCTGCTCTCCACGAGGCGCCAGCGCGCGCTCATGTCGGAGAACCTGGAGGTGGAGGCGAAGAACCAGAGCTACCAGATCGAGATGCTCACGGGCATCCAGACGTTGAAGGCGTTCGGCGTGGAGCACCAGGCGGTGCAGCGCTTCTCGGAGAGCTTCGTCAACGTGCTCAACGTGTCGCTGAAGCGGGGCCGGCTGACGGCGTGGGTGGATGCGCTCACGGGGACGCTGCGGCTGGTGGCTCCGCTGGTGCTGCTCACCTGCGGGGCCCTGCTGGTGCTGAAGGGGACCATGTCGCTGGGAACGATGATGGGGCTCAACGCGCTGGCCGTGGCCCTGCTGGTGCCACTGGGCAACCTGGTGACCACGGGCAGCCAGCTCCAGTTGCTGCGCAGCTACATCGAGCGCATCGACGACGTACTGGACACGCAGCCCGAGCGGGACGCCTCCAAGCCGGGCCGGCAGGTGAAGCTGCGAGGGGGCATCGAGCTGGACCGGGTGTCGTTCCGCTACGCGTCCACGTCGCCGCTGGTGGTGCAGGACGTGTCGGTGAGCATCGAGCCCGGCCAGTCCGTGGCGATCGTCGGCCGCTCGGGCGCGGGGAAGACGACCCTGGCCAACCTGCTGCTCGGCCTGTACCTGCCCACCTCCGGGCGCGTGCTCTTCGACGGGGAGGACCTGACGGAGTTGGATCTGCACTCGGTGCGCGGCCAGGTGGGGGTGGTGCCGCAGGAGCCGACGTTCTTCAGCTCCACGCTGCGGGGCAACATCGCCATCACGGACCCCACGGCCCCGCTGGAGCCCGTCATCGAGGCGGCCCGGCTGGCGCACCTGCATGGCGACGTGATGAACATGCCCATGGGTTACGACACGCCACTGGTGGACCGGGGTGCGTCGCTGTCGGGAGGGCAGCGGCAGCGGCTGGCGCTGGCGCGGGCGCTGATGCAGAAGCCGGCGGTGCTGCTGCTGGACGAGGCCACCAGCGCCCTGGACGCCATCACCGAGGCGAGGGTGCAACAATCGCTGGCATCGCTCCAGTGCACGCGCGTCATCATCGCCCACCGGCTGAGCACGGTGGTGGACGCGGACCTCATCCTGGTGATGGACGAGGGCCACCTGGTGGAGGCGGGAAAGCACCAGGAGTTGCTGCTGCGTGGTGGCATCTACGCGGAGCTGGTGCGCGCCCAGATGCGCAGCGGCGGCCGGGTGGAGTGAGTCCCACGTCCCGCGTCACCCATGTCTTCCACGAACTCCTTCCAGGTGCCTGCTTCGGATTTCCCGGAGCAGACATCATCCGCGGTGAGCCTCCCGGGCGCGCACCGCGCGAACTTGGTCGGGTAGACCGGGGAGTTACCTCCCCGGCCCCCCACGGATCCGGACGTGCGGAATTCCCGCATCCGGCTCTTCGGCTCATGGACTCACTGCGAGCGGAAGCCCATCTCGCACCCTGCG
>NZ_DBNGVP010000178.1:0-17309 GCF_057119385.1 Archangium sp.
CAGGCTCCCCCCTCGCGATCAGCTCGCGGCTGCTCGCCTCCGGTGGGCGCCTGTAGGCGGGACTATACTTCAGCCGTAGGTCCTGGTGGGATAACCTCTCTCGTAGGACTTTGAATCAAGCCTGCCCAAGGGGTGCCCAGGCAGAAGGACTCGAAGGCCTCCCTCATGCGCTGGCGGTCCGCCTCCGGGACGCCTTCATTCAAGTCCATGAAGACGCCACCGAACATGTGCACCCGCCAGCGCGGGTGGGCCCAGTCGAAATCTTCGGCCCCCGCGTGCATCACCAGCACCTCGCCGGGCGGCACCTGGCGCATTCGCCGGGGCTGTGGAAAGGCACCAGTCTCGAGGTACTCCCGAGCCCACCAACGACCCTCGGCTCTCGCCTTGCGGAGGATGGCCTCAGTGGTGTCGTAGAGCCACGCTGGAAACTCGAGCACCGGGGACTGTTCCGTGGTCATGGCTTGTCGCCCTACCACAGCGGTCAGACGATCTCGCTAGAACGAGAAGTCGCGCTCGAAGATCTCGCTGTTGCCCACCCGCACCATCAGGTGGGCGGTGCGACCGCCGCCGGTGCCGAGATCGAACTGGAGACCTTCGGGTCCTTGTTGCGGCTTGAGCGAGGGCTTGCCGGGAGCCAGGAACACGGCCGCCGTCACGGCGCGCCCCGCGAGGGGTTGAACCAGGAGCCGGGTCCGCTGGCGCTCCCTCACGAGCACCACGCGGAACTCCCGCCGCTCCTCCAGCACTTCACGCTGCTCGGGATGGCGCGCCGCTCCGGGCCTGCGCGCGGGATTCTCCAGGCCCCTCGAGGTGCGGGCCGCGGGGGCGGACTGCTCGTCCAGCGCCTTCTCGATGGCCTCGTCTCCCTCCTCCAACGCCCAGATGGCCTGCGCACACTCGATGCATTTCTCCGTATGCCCATCCACCCACTTCAGCTCCACCGCCGACATCATCCCCATGTCGAAGCGCCACAAGTCATCCGCGCTCAGGTGCCGCTTGGGGGGAGCTTCGACCGTCTCGCTCCTCGACAGGTCCGCGCGGCACTCGTCACAGCTCTGCAGGTGGGGACTCGGCCGCTCGGGCCGGGCACTCAGCGCCGCCAGGAAGTCGTCACAGTCGGCCCGCTCCGTGAACCACCAGGCCCGTGTCCGCTCGGCCGTATCCAGGATGTCCCGCTCGGCCCGGCGTTGTGGGTTGAGCGGAATGAACCAGCGCGCCTTGGGACGCAGCACCGTATCCAGACGTCCCAGGCCGTCGCGAAATGCCTTCCACCGCGCCGCCGCCTCTCCGTCCAGCGCCCCATGAAGTGACTCCCACTCGCTGATCGCCCGCGCGGCGGACTCGGCCCGGTCTCGCGCGCAAAGTCCGTCCATCGAGGAGGTGCGCCACACGTCGGCTTCTTCCCCCTCCTCCCCCAGCGCGGCCTCGGCGGCTTCCTCCGCGGCCCGCAGCAGCGCGGGCTGAAGGGCCTCGGGCTTCTGCGACCGGAGCCAGCCGTCGATGTCCGCCCGGGTCAACCCCCGCAGGGCCTGCTCGACGCCCTCTCTGCCCAACCGCCCGGTGCGCCGGAGAATGTCCCCAATCGCCTCGAGCGAACCGCCGTGGGAAGTGCCACCCCGGACGAGCTGCTCACGCCGGGCCTGATACCGAGAGAGTGCGTCAACGACCATGTGAGTACCCTCCTTCGGGTACGTGGGGGCTCACTCGTGCCCGCCCTCCTGTTGGAGGTCGAGCAGATAGAGCCGGAGGTAGGCCTGTGCGCGGCTCACGCGCTTGTACGAGTTGACCACGCTGATGTTCAGGCGCCGGGCGCATTCCTCGTGGTCCTCGACGTCCTGGTGGTGGTACAGCTCCCACGCACCCGCTTCCTTGGGGTGCTCCTGCTGCAGCCGCTCGAAGGCACGCCAGTAGAGTTCCTGGGCCTCGGTGCGCTCCTCGCGCCGCCGGGACAGGTCCACCGCGCGAGCCACCTCGGAGGCGGGCTCCTCCATGGCGTCATCGGGATCCGACGCGGCGGGAGCGAGGTCCTCGCGCTGGCGCCGGTAGAAGTCGATGGCCACGTGCTTGACGATGCGCAGGAAGAACGTCTTGGGAGACGCGCTGCGCCCGGGCATCTGCTCGGAGACGCCGCGGAACTGGTCCAGTCCCCGGTCGAGGAACTTGCCGACCGCGTCCTGATAGAGCTCGTCCGCGTCCGCCGGAGAGCCACGGCCATAGCTGGCCTGAATCTTGGAGATGACGTAGCGGGCCGGACGGGCCCAGCGCTCGCACAGCGCGCCGAGCGGGGCCCCCACGGCCTCGCCTCCAGCGCGCCGCTGGAGCACCTCTGCGAACAGTTCGTCATCCGTGAGATCGTCGAACACCGGAAGGTCCTCGGAACGCCGCCGGGAGGCACGAGCTCCCCGCCTGGGCAGGGTGGGGTTCGCTGAAACGGCGGGTCAAGGTAGCACGACAGCATCCGAAGGCGGTCTCCCGATGACACGAGCCTCGGATGTCCGACAGAGGGCACACGAGGGGTACTGGAGGAGAGCGACGCAACCGGCCCCGAGAACCTGACGGCGGGGATTTTCCGGCCATGTTCCGGCGGGTTTTCCGGGTTCCGGACCCCGGCCGGGCGGGCTTCGCCCCGGGTGCCCGGTGGCCTGGACGACCCGGGAAGCCCGAGGGGTTGCCCAAGTGTCACCCCCTGGATACCCGGCAGGGGGCAGGAGGACAGGCATGTGGGGATCCCAGCCGGACGCCGAACCTCCCCCCGCTCCCGAGGCGCACCGCGAGAGCGACAGCGAGCGCATGCTGCGCACCCTGCTGGGAAATCTCCGGGGCGTGGCCTACCGGTGCTTCAACCAGCCCCACTACCCCTTGCTGTACGCCAGCCCGGGCGTCCTGGAGCTCACCGGGTATGGGCCCGAGGACTTCACCGCGAGCCACGTGTTCTGGCGGGAGCTCATCCACCCCGAGGACGTCCGGCAGGTATGGGAGACGATCCAGGTGGCGCTCGCCTCGCGGACGGCCTTCACCCTCACCTACCGCATCCACACGCGCACGGGGGAGGAGCGCTGGGTGTGTGAGCGCGGGGTGGGCATTGGCGAGAGCCCGGAGGGGGTGGCCATCCTGGAGGGCTTCATCACCGACATCACCGCCTTCAAGCGCGCCGAGCAGCGCCAGGGCTTCCTGTCCTCGGTGAGCGAGACCCTGGCCAGCTCGCTGGATTACGAGGACACGCTGGCCCACGTGGTGCAGCGGGCGGTGCCGGTGCTGGGAGAGGGGTGCCTGCTGGACATGGCCGAGCCGGAGGGCGTCCTGCGCCGGCTGGCGGTGGCCCACGTGGACCCGGCCCGGGCGGAGCTGGCGTGGGAGCTGGCCCGGAGCTACCCGCAGCGGCTCGACGATCCGGCCGGGGCCGGGGCCGTCATCCGCACCGGCAGGACCGAGCTGCAGCAGCAACTCTCCGAGGAGCAGTTCGTCCAATACGCGCGGGACGCCCGGCACCTGGAGCTGCTGCGCGGCACGCGCGTCACCTCCATGCTGACGGTCCCCCTGCGCGCCCGGGGCCGCACCCTCGGCGCGCTCACCTTCTTCCACTGCCACCCCGAGCGCCGCTACGGGCCGGAGGACCAGCTGCTGGCCGAGGACATGGCGCGCCGGGCCGCGCTCGCGATGGACAACGCCCGCCTGTACCGCGAGGCCCAGCTCGCGGTGCAGCTGCGCGACGAGTTCCTCTCGGTGGCCTCGCACGAGCTGAAGACACCGCTCACGCCCCTGCACCTCAAGCTCACCGCCCTGTCCCGCGACCTGCCGCGGTGCGGCTCCGGGGATGCCCACTCCGAGGCGCTCCAGCGCCATGTGATGGTGGCCCAGCGGCAGGTGCACAAGATGTCCACGCTCATCAACGCGCTGCTCGATGTCAGCCGCCTCTCGCGGGGGAAGCTGAAGCTGGAGCCCGAGAACACGGACCTGGGCGACGTGCTGAGCGAGGTGACGGCCTGGTTCTCCTCCGAGGCGGCCCGGGTGGGCTCGGAGCTCCACGTGGAGGCGGAGGCGCATGTCACCGGCTGGTGGGACCGGCTGCGGCTGGAGCAGGTCGTCTCCAATCTGATCTCCAACGCCATCCGCTACGGCGCCGGCCAGCCCATCCATGCCCGCGTGGAGGCAGAGGGAGACCGGGTGCGGCTGGTGGTGCGAGACGAGGGCATCGGCATCTCGCCGGAGGCCCAGGAGCGCATCTTCGGCAAGTTCGAGCGGGCCGTCTCGGAGCGCCACTCCGGAGGCCTGGGGCTGGGGCTCTACATCACCCGCAGCATCGTGGAGGCCATGGGCGGCACCATCCGCGTGGACAGCCGCCCGAGCGAGGGCTCCACCTTCACCGTCGAGCTGCCACGTGGTGCGGACGGCTCGAGGGGTGCGCAGGGTTGACCCAATACGACCTCTGGCATCGCACCTGGGGACAGCAAGGAGGACAGGGGGATGTGGGGAACGCATCCGGAGTCACCCTCCCCACCCGAGCTCGCGGGCAAGCCGGACGCAACCGGGGAGGTCTCGGGGGAGACGGCCAGCTCGCTCCTGCTCGTGGGGGAGCAGATGGAGGACCTGGCGGGCGTGGAGGAGCTCCTCGCGCCGCTCGGGTACCCCGTGCACAGGGCCGTTGCCTGGAGCGATGGGCTCGGGACGCGGCTCGGCGAGTCGCTCGCCTGCATCCTCGTCGATGCGCGGCGGAGCTGGACCGTGGGCATCGAGACGGCCCGCCGCCTGCTCGCACACCCCCATGCCCGCTACATCCCCGTGCTCTTCCTCGGAAGCCGCTCCTGTGGCGAGGCGGACCTGCTGCGCGGCTACACCCTGGGGACGGTGGACTGCCTCCTGGAGCCCCTCTCCCCGGACATCCTCCGCCTCAAGGTGGGGATGTACCTGGAGCAGCACCGGCGGCAGGCGCTGATGCGGGTGGCGCTCGAGCGGGCCGAGCGGGCCGAAGCGGCCGCGCGCGAGAGCGAGCGCATGCTGCGCACCCTGCTGGGAAACGTGCCGGGGATGGTCTACCGCAGCGCCCCCGAGGAGCCCTGGGCCCTGAGCTATGCCAGCCAGGCCACCCTGTCCCTCACCGGCTACACCCCCGAGGACTTCACCGAGCGCCGCGTGACCTGGGGGGAGCTGGTCCACCCCGAGGACGCACCGCGACTCCGGAAGGAGATGAAGGAGGCGCTCGCCACCCGCGCCCCCTTCACCCTCACCTATCGGATCCGCCCGCGGACGGGGCAGGAGCGCTGGGTCTGGGAGCGGGGGGTGGCCCTGCTCGGGCCGGACGAGGAGGTGCGGGAGCTGGAGGGCTTCATCCTCGACATCTCCCCCTTCCGTCAGGCGCAACAGGAACGGGAGCGGCTCCACGAGCAGCTGGCGTTCCAACACCAGCGCCTGCAGGCCCTCCTGCAGCAGCTCCCCGTCGCGGTGCACATCGTCGAGGCGCCCTCCGGGCGGACGCTGAACTTCAACGCCCAGGCCGAGCTGCTCATGGGTCACCCCATGCTCCCGTGCATGTGCGTGGAGGAGTATGTCCAGTACCACGCCATCCACCCGGATGGGCGGCGCTTCGCGGCGCAGGAGTATCCCCTGGCGCGAGTGCTGGCCACCGGGAAGCCCACGCCCCAGGAGGAGCTGCTCTACGACCGGCCCGATGGCTCCGTGCGCGTCTTCCTCATCAACGCCGGGCCCATCTGGGACGCGCGGGGCGAGCTGCAGGCGGCGGTGGCCAGCTTCATGGACATCACCGCGCTCAAGCGCGCCGAAACCCACCAGACCTTCCTGGCCTCGGTGAGCGAGACGCTGGCCAGCTCGCTGGACTACGAGGCCACGCTCACCCACGTGGTGCAACGGGCCGTCCCCACCCTCGCGGATGGCTGTGGGCTGGACATGCTCGAACCGGACGGAGGCCTGCGCCGGCTGGCGGTGGCCCATGTGGATCCGATCCGCAGGGAGATCGCCCAGGAGCTGGCCCGCCACCAGCCCTCGCGTCTCGAGGATGCCACCGGGCCAGGGGCCGTCATCCGCACGGGGCGCACCGAGCTGGTGGCCGAGGTGACCGATGAGCTGCTCACGCGCTGCGCGAGCGACGCCCGGCACCTGGAGCTGCTGCGTGGCACGGGGGTCACCTCCTCGCTGATCGTCCCCCTGCACGCCCGGGACCGCACCTTCGGCGCCCTGGCCTTCTTCTACTGCCGGGGGGGCCAGCCCCGCGCGAGCCGCTCCTATGGCCGGGAGGAGCAGCTGCTGGCCGAGGACCTGGCGCACCGGGCCGCGCTCGCGGTGGACAACGCCCGCCTGTACCGCGAGGCCCAGCGCGCGGTGCGGCTGCGCGACGAGTTCCTCTCGGTGGCCTCGCACGAGCTGAAGACGCCGCTCACGCCCTTGAACCTCAAGCTCAGCGCCCTGTCCCGCGAGATTCCCCGGAACTGCTCGGGAGAGGGCCATCCCGAGGTGCTCCAACGGCACGTGGACATGGCCAGACGCCAGTTGTGGAAGCTCTCCACGTTGCTCAATGCGCTGTTCGACGTCAGCCGCATCGCGCAGGGGAGGTTGACGCTGGAGGTGACCGACACGGACCTGGGCGAGGTGCTGCGCGAGGTGGTGGCCTGGTTCTCCCCCGAGGCGGCCCGGGTGGGCTCGAAGCTGTGGGTGGAGGGAGAGCCGCACGTGCCCGGCCGGTGGGATCGGCTGCGGCTGGAGCAGGTCGTCACCAACCTGCTCTCCAACGCCATCCGCTACGGCGCCGGCCGGCCCATCCACGTCCGCGTGGAGGCCGAGGGAGACCGGGCGCGGCTGGTGGTGCGCGACGAGGGCATCGGCATCTCGCCGGAAGCCCAGGAGCGCATCTTCGGCAAGTTCGAGCGGGCCGTCTCGGACCGTCACTATGGAGGCCTGGGCCTGGGGCTCTACATCACCCACAGCATCGTGGAGGCCATGGGCGGTACCATCCGCGTGGAGAGCCACCCCGGCGAGGGCTCCACCTTCACCGTCGAGCTGCCGCGCTGTCAGGAATGACGCGGCTCCCCGTCCCTGGGCGGGTCCCACCCTTTCGAAGGAAGCAGCATCATGTCCCGCACCATCGTCATCGGAGACCTCCACGGGTGCTACGACGAGGCCCTGGAGTTGCTCGACAAGGTGGGTGCCACCTCGAGCGACCGGATCATCTTCACGGGGGACCTGGTCGACCGAGGCCCCAAGCGCCGCGAGTGCGTCGAGCTGGCCATGCGGCACGAGTCCATCCTCGGCAACCACGAGGAGAAGCACCTGCAACAGCGCCGCCGCAAGGACGCCGACCTGATCCCGGACCACCTGGAGACCCGGCAGGCCCTCGGCCCCGAGCACCTCGACTACTTCGCCACCCTCCCCCATTCCATCCTCCTGCCCGAGCACAACGCCGCCGTGGTCCACGCGGGGGTGCTGCCCGGCAAGCCCATCGCCCAGCAGGACCCGTACCACCTGCTGCACGCCCAGTGCGTGCGGCCCCCGGAGCGCAAGAGCTACTGGCCCTCGAAGGCGCCAGCGGACTACCGCTTCTGGACGCACCACTGGAAGGGCCCCGAGCGCGTCATCTTCGGACACACCGTGTTCGACCGGCCGCTCGTCACGGAGTACGCGGTGGGCATCGACACCGGGTGCGTCTACGGCCGCTCGCTCACCGCGGTGGTGCTCCCCACGTGGGAGCTCGTCTCGGTGCCCGCGCGGCAGGCGTACCGGGGTGGCAAGGACGTGGCCCTGCTCCCCGTCCATGGCGACGTGAACGTGTTCTCGTGAGCCACGGCGGCATGCGAAGCTGCCGCCCCGATGACACGCCTCCTCTCCCTCCTGCTGCTGCTCGGCCAGCTCCCGGCGCTCGCCGCGGAGTCCCCGGCCCCCGCCGCTCCCTTCTTCGACCCTCAGGGCCGTGCCCTCGGTGCGCCCCTCTCCGAGCGCGTCGCCGACTACGAGATCGACGCCCGGTTGGATCCGGCCACCCACGCGCTCACCGGCCAGGAGACGATCACCTGGCGCAACCGCAGCAACGAGCCGCAAGCCACCCTGTGGTTCCATCTGTATTGGAACGCCTTCAAGAACGATCGCTCCACGTTCTACCGGGAGGCCAAGGAGATGGGCGGCGTCCGGGATTCGGACTCGGACTCACCCTCCTTCCCCGACAACGAGCCGGACGAGTGGGGCTACTCGAACGTGAAGGCCCTGCGGGTGAAGGGCGGCGCGGACCTGCTGCCCACGCTGCGCTTCGAGCACCCGGACGATGACAACACGGAGGACCAGACGGTCTTCACCGTGACGCTGCCCGAGCCGGTGCCCCCCGGTGGCCGCGTGACGCTGGAGCTCCAGTGGGAGGCGCGCGTGCCCAAGGTGCTCGCCCGCGCCGGACGCTCGGACAGCGGCTTCTACCTGGTGGCCCAGTGGTTCCCGAAGCTGGGCGTGCTGGAGGTGCCCCCCGAGCGTGGCGCCACGAGCCCCCGCTGGAACTGCCACCAGTACCACTCCGCCTCCGAGTTCTACGCCGACTTCGGCACCTACGACGTGCGCCTGACGGTGCCCCAGGCGATGAAGGTGGGCGCCACGGGGGGGTTGGTGGAGCGCCGCGAGAATCCGGACGGCACCCAGACCCTGCGCTACCACCAGGACGACGTGCACGACTTCGCCTGGACCGCCGCCGAGCGCTTCGAGGTGCTCGAGGACGTGTTCCGCTCGCCGGGCCTGCCCGAGGTGGGGCTCACCGTGCTGGTGGATCCGAAGCACCACCGCTCGGGGCCGCAGATCATGGCGGCCGCCAAGGCGTCGTTGGAGCACTTCGGCCGGTGGTGGACGCCGTGGCCGTATTCGCACCTCACGCTGGTGGCACCACCCACGGATGGCGTCGCCGCCGGAGGCATGGAGTACCCCACCTTCGTCACCGTGGTGGGCCGCGAGGAGCCGGGCGAGCCCAAGGACTTCATCATCTGGGAGACGACGGCGCACGAGTTCGGCCACAACTACTGGCAGGGCCTGCTGGCGTCGAACGAGTTCGAGGAGCCGTGGCTCGACGAGGGCATCAACAGCTATGGGACCTCCCGGCTGTGCCTCGCCGAGAACGTGAAGGCCAACCCGGCCCACATCCTCCCCAGCCCGCTGCGGAGCTGGCTGGGCCCCCTGTTCACCACGGACTGGGACGAGCGTGACCGCATGCGCGGCATGAGCGGCCTGCGCGAGAACTCGCCCATCCTCCAGTCCTCGTGGCAGTTCCGGACCCTGGGGGACTACTTCCGCAACAGCTACAGCCGCCCGCAGGTGACGCTCTACGCCCTGGAGCAGCTGGTGGGCGAGGAGACCATGGCGCGCATCATGCGCACCTACGTGGAGCGCTGGAAGTTCCGCCACCCGCGCAGCGAGGACTTCTTCGCCGTGGTCAACGAGGTGTCCGGGCAGGACCTGGGCTGGTTCTTCGACACGTTCTTCCGGGGCACGGGCCAGCTGGACTACGCGGTGGGCTCGATGTCGTGCGAGGAGCGCGTCGCGAAGAAGGGCTTCTTCGACGACGGCAAGGGCGGCGTCCAGCTGGTGGAGCGCGCGCCCCGGGGCGAGGCGAAGGATGACACGGTGAACCGCTGCGAGGTGCAGGTGAACCGGCTCGGGGACGTCCGCGTCCCGGTGGACGTGAAGATGACGTTCGCGGATGGCTCGACCCAGGTGGAGCGCTGGGACGGCCAGGAGCGCTGGAAGCACCTCGTCCTCGAGCGCACCGGCAAGGACGTCGACCTCCAGCAGGTGGAGCTCCAGGCGGTCAACGCCCTGGACATCCACCCGGCCAACAACTCGCGGACGAAGAAGCTGTCCGGCCAGGTGGCCCTGTCGCTGTTCGGCTGGACCACCTACGTGGGCCAGATGCTCTCCACCGTCGCGTCCCTCCTCTTCTGAGCCCGAGCCATGAACTCCTTCCGTTCGATTCTCACGGCGCCGCTCCGGGCCTTCTCCGAGCTGAAGCTGCTCGGCGTGCTGCTGGCGGCCAACCTGTGCATCGCCCTCATCCAGTCGCTGCCCGTGCTCATCCCCGCCATCGGCCGGTTCGGGCACTCGCTCGCGGGCCAGGGCCGGCCCTTCCCCTCGCCCGAGGCGGTGCTCGACTTCAGCAAGCTGCTCGCGCAGGGCGGCGGCCCGTTCCTCGCGGGCCCGTTCGTGCTGGGCATCGTCTTCTCCTTCGGGCTCCAGCTCGTGCTGGCGGGTGGCATCGTCTCGCGGCTGTGCTCGCCCGGGCGCTTCTCGCTGGCCGACTTCGCCCGCGACTGCGCCGCCCAGCTCGGCCGCAACCTGCGCCTGCTCGGCTGGGCCCTGCTGGGTCTGCTGCCCGTGGGAGGGCTGGTGGCGCTCGCCACCGTGCTCTTCTCCCGCGCGGAGAAACCCACGCTGTTCACCCTCGAGGGCGAGCACTGGGCCCTGGAGAACCCCTTCACCTTCTGGAGCCTGACGCACCTGGCCCTGGTGGTGGTGCTGTTCGCGCTCTGGCGCTCGAGCTTCGATCTGGCGCGCGTCCAGCTCTACGCGGATGACCAGCGCAAGACGCGGCTCGCGGCCTGGCGCGCGCTGAAGCGGATGGTGCGCTCGCCCGGAGCGCTGCTCGGCTACATCGCCGTGGGCCTGCTGGGCCTGGCGGTGGTGCTCGTCTGCGCGCGGCTGCACGCGGCGGTGCAGGTGACCAGCGCGGGCAAGGCCTGGCTGGCGCTGCTGGTGGCGCAGCTGGCCGTGGTGGCGCGGCTCGGCTTCTCGCTGGCCACCACGGCCTTCACCGTGGACGTCTACCGCGCCATGGCTCCGGTGCCCGTCCGGGCCCCGGTGGAGACCCCCGCTCCGCTCCCGGTTCCCACTCCAGCCCCCGAGGCAAACGCGGCCGAGCCAACACCCGCCCCCGCCGGCACGCAGACAATCCAGGCGGAGCCGCGGGCCATCGGGGATGATGCGGGCCGTTCCTGAACCCCTGGGAGGACTTCATGCATCGCAGCCGGCTCGCCGCCTTCGTCATCGACTGCAAGACCGAGGATATCGAAGCGGCCTCGGCCTTCTGGAGCAAGGCGCTCGGAAGGCCCGTCGTGCCCCATACACCGGAGGACCCCAACTACCGCGAGCTCACCGCGGCCACCGCGGAGCCGATGCTCCTCGTGCAGAAGGTGGAACATCCGGGCCGCATCCACCTGGACATCGAGACCGATGACATGGAGGCGGAGGTGAAGCGGCTGGAGGCGCTCGGAGCGAAGCGGGTGGAGTTCATCAAGCGCTGGTGGGTGATGGAGGCGCCGACGGGCCAGCGCTTCTGTGTCGTCCGTCCCCAGCGCGGCCCCCTGGAGGGCCGCGGCAACGAGTGGAGCGGCGAGGGCTGAGAGGCACCTCAGGGCGGCGCGGTGACGAGACCCAGGATGTCCGCCCCCGCCGCCCTGGCCCCGTCGAGCGCGGCCACGAGCTTGCCATAGGGGGCGCGATCATCCGCCTGTGAGCTCGGGCTCACCCTGGCTGCTTGCCTGGCCGCTCTCCAGCCGGGCCAAGCGGCCTCGCTTCTTCAGCGGGTGGTTTCACCCTGGGCGTCCTGGCGCTTCTCGACAAGGCCGGGGATGAGCGGCTGCTCTCGGAGGCGCTGAAGGCCGCCCGGGAACGTGATGCGGCCGAGTACGAGGAGCAGAAGCGTCTCTATCACCAGGGCCGGTTGCGACAGAAGATGGCCAGGCTCCTCGAGTCCGTTGTCAGGCCGTCCACGAAACGGCTCATGGTGCGTGGAACACCTTTGAAGCAAGCCAGGAAGGTCAACCCTGACAGTGACGGGGAGACCGGGACGTTCTACAGCGCGAAGCTCGGAAGGAATGTGGAGTACGAGTCCCAGCTCGAGCGCCGCTTCTTCATGCTCCTCGAGTGCCTCGATGAGGTGGTCACCTACCAGGAGCAACCCTACCGCGTCCCCTACGTGCTCGACGGGAGACCGCTCACCTACTACCCCGATGTCGTGTTCATCCTGGAGAGTGGCGAGGCCATCGTGGCGGAGTTGAAGCCGTGCCTCCACATGGCGCTCCACGTGAACCGGTGCAAGTGGAAGGGCCTCCAGACCTTCTGCGAGGAGCGGGGACTTGGAATGCTGATGACGGATGACCGCGGCCGGACGTTGGAGACGTTGAAGCAGACGCGCGTTCCCTCCACCTTCGAGACAGCGCTGCTGAAGAGGTTGGAACAAGGCCCGCTGCGCTGGCGCGACATCGCCGACCTGCGAATGCAAGACGTTCCGAGCCATGCTCCGCAGGCGATGGTCCTCCGGCATGACCTGGTCATGCGCCTGGAGCCCTTCTCCATCGAGCGGAAGAAGCAGCGCTGAGGCTCCGAACTCCACCTGCCGATGTGCCTCCGGTGCGCTGGCTACGCCACCGCTTGCCGGCTGGGGCGCGAGCTTCAGGACGCGCGGGCTACTCCACCACGGCCTTCCGGTCGGCGCATGAGACGTGGTCCTCGCCGGTTTGCGCGAAGCGCCGCGCCAGCTCGGGCGGGCCCTCCGCGCCGCGTTTCACGATGTACTCCAACTCGGCGGGTAGCAGGGCCTTGACGGTGACGAGCCGCACGCCGCCGAAAGGGGTAGGAAAGTCCCTTGGCAACGTCCGCGACTCCTGGCCGAGCAGCACACCCACCCGCCCCTCCTTGCCAACGAGGGCCGCGGGCATTCCGTCGCCCGCCACCTCCAGCACCAGCAGGCCCGCCTTGGCCCCCTCGCGCACGTGCTCGTGGACCACTACCTCCTTTGAGACTCGCTCGAGCAGCACGTAGGGCCAGCTTCCCTCGATGGCATCGAGGGGCAGCTCCGCCAGCTCCGTCTCCAGGGCGAGCTCCAAGCCGAAACCCACGGAGGGCTCCAAGCGGGCAATGAACGGATCCGAGAGGCCCTCGGAGACGAGGAGGATGCGCCCTGCCTGCCGATGGATGATGGCCCAGTCCTGCCGGTGGCCCGGCCATTCGTAGCAGATGGCCCGTGGGGCAACGGCCAGCTCGTCCAGCCTGCCGAGCGACTTCCACGCGGCACGTCTGGCGGCAGGGGGAGGCTCCAGAAGCTCGCGGCACTTGCGCTTGTAGGCGCGCTCCTCGTCGCTGATGGGACTAGGGCCGGTGACCTCCCTGAAATCCAGGCCCGAGGCCCCGGTACGCTCGAGAGCCTCCTTCACGTCCTCGGAAACAAGCAGAGACCCCGTGTAGCCCCAGGGACGGAACACCTTGGCATCACCCACCTGGGAGGCGTCGATGCGCATACCGTACACGGAGTCATAATAACCAACCTCGTCTGGCCAGTTGTCTTCCGGTTCCGCGTAGCGCACCTCCTCTGAGGCTGCTTCATCAATGCATCTCACCCGGCGCGCTACGTTGACCACGAAGTAGGTTTCTTGCCGCGACTCCACTTCGGCGGGAAACAGTTGGACGTCGCCGGGGGCCAGTTCGGCCAGAACCCGGGCCACCTTTTCGGTGACTACGGGGAACCCCCCCCGTGTCTACGCGCGTGAAGTCGAGCGAAGTGCCAGGGTGGTAAACCGAGATGCGAAGGCGACCGTCAAAGCGGGTGGGCTCGCCACTCATGAACTGCCATCCGCGTACCTCTTTGCCCTGCTCGTCGATGGGGTCTCCCAACAGCCAGCGATCCGAGCGATTCATGTCGTCGGTCAGCTTGAAATAGTTTTGCGCCATTGACACACTCCTTACCTCACTCGGTCCGGGTGACGAGCTTATTGAGAGGAAGCAGCCTGCTTCCATGTGACATCCAGCGTCGTCTCCCCTCCCTTGACTCCGGGGATGAGCCCTTGGAATTCATCCGGCATCCCTACGTCCGTGTCCTTGTTCGGCCTGGCCCGGAATCACTGAGCGGCTTGCTCCGGAATCGGCGATCGCGATGGTCCGGTGCACGCACAAGACCTCGGCGCATGCTTCGTCGTCGATGCAGCTCACTTGGCGCGCGACAGTTTCACCGCGCGCCGCTTGGCGCGAGACAGGTGCTCTTCACCACTGTCCACGAAGCACTGCACCAGTTCCTCCCGACCTTCCTTCCCGTGCTGTATGCGGTAGGCCAGTTCGGAAGGAAGCAGTGTCTTGACGGTGACGAGCCGCACCTCGCCTGCCGGGGTATCAAGGCGCTGCGGTAGCGTGCTCGACGTCAGCCCCAGCAACACGCCCACTCGGCCATCTTGGGTGACGAGAGACTTGGGCATTCCCTTCCCGGACACCTCCATGGTCAGTTGGCCCGTCAGAGCGGCTTTGCGCACTCGCTCGTGCTCCGCGACCTCATTCGCCACGCGCTGGAGAACCAAGAGGACCCAACTCCCCTGGACGTCCTTTACAGGCTCGTCGGTTTCAATTGCGAGTTCGAGGCCGAAGCCCACGGACGGCGCCTCATGTCCGACGAAGGGATCGGAGAGGCCGTCCGTCACCAACAGGAGCCGTCGCCCTGTACGGTGGATGACGCGCCATGCGTGCCGGTGGCCCGGCCACGCAGGGCCGCCGGGCACAATGGGGACGATGGCTGTTTCCTCCAGTTCGCCAAGGGTGCGCCAGAACGCTTCGCGGGCGGCGTCCACCTGCCGCAGCCAGTCCGCGTGTGAACGCGGTAGCGGTTGCTGCTCAACCCTCTGGCGGCCAGGGCCTGTGACCTCTCTGAACTCGAGCCCCGTGGCGCCGGTGCGCTCAAGGGCCTCCTTTACGTTCTCGGCGACGATGAGGGCCACTCTCCATCCCCAGGGACGGAAGACCTTGGCATCGCCCACCTTGGAGGGATCGATGCGCATGCCGTACACATCGCGGTACTGCCCAACCTTTTCGGGTCGCCCATCCTCCGGTTTCCAGTACAGAACTTCCGCGGAAGCCTCGTCGTCGATGCACTTGACGAGGCGCGCGACGTTGACCAGGAAGTAGCTCTCTGGTCGCGACTCCACTTCCACGCGGAAGAGTTGGACGTCACCCGGAGCCAGCTCGGCCAGAACGCGGGCCACCTTTTCGGTGACGACGGGAATGGCTCCCGGGTCAACGCGCGTGAAGTCGAGCGACGTTCCGGGGTGGTAGATAGGGACTTGAAGGCGACCGTCAAAGCGAGTGAGTTCTCCGCTCATGAACTGCCGCGTGCGCACTTCGTTTCCCTGCTCATCAAGAGGGTCGCCCAACAACCAGCGAGCCGGGCTGGTCATGTCCTCGGTCAGCTCGAAGTACCTCTGCGCCATGTCGCTCTCCTAGCCTCACGGGGCTCCAGTCACCAGTTTGTTGAGCACGGAGCCGACCTCCTTGAGTTCTTTGGCCAGCTGCCCCAATTCCCGCGTGAGTGCCTCCTGGCACCGCGCCTTGGTTGTGCAGTCCTCCACCGCTTCCGCGAGTCGCTGATAGATTCGCTCATGGTACGCCTGTGGATGGGGCCCCTTGTGGCCCGGGATGCGGACCTTGTTGGCCGGGTCCTCCATGGACATGCCGGCCTTGTCGAAGAACGTCTTGAGTTTTGGTGTCCACGGCCCGCCTCGCAGGGAGGACTTCTCGTTCTCCACGGTGGCGATGTGGTGGATGTCGCCCTCCTCCTGCATGGAGAGGACAGCAGCCGAGCTGGCGGGAAGCGTGAGAACGAGCCGTCCTCCCCTCACGGACACGGACGTCGCTTCGGCCGCCGCCGTGGGCAGGTGAACCCCGCCCGCGGAAGCGGCGTTCTGCACCGCCTGGGAGAAACCCGGCAGTCCGCTGCCCGTCATGGCCTCCTTGCCCTTGGCCCCTGCCTTCCACGTCGCCAGGAGGATGAGCACGCGCATGGTGTTGGGCCCGAGCACCCGGGCATAGCGCTCGCTCGCGCCGCTCAGCTCCTGGAACGTGTTGGCCTCCTCCGCCGCGTCCCAGAGGTCCTGCGTGGCGGAGCTCAGCTCCCATAGCTCCACGCCCAGGTAGCCCCAGAGAAAAACGGTCATCGCGATGGCGAGGCTTTTGGAGATGGGCTCCGGCGCCATGAGAACGACCAGGTACAAGGAGAGGCCGGTGAGCAGGGCCGTCATGGCGTGCGCGGAGGAGTCGCGCAGCACGCCCGTGGCGGCCTCCAGCGCCGGGGTGAGGGCCAGGCTGAGGGCCAGCATGAACCTGTCGGTGTGGCTGAGGCGGGTGTCGTGCGGGCCTTCCCCCAGCAGCCAGAAACAGTCCCCCGGAGCGCCACGCTTCTCGCACAGGCGCGCGTAACCCCCTTCGACACTGGAGTCCCCTACGCCCCCTCCCGGCCAGGAGACCAGCACCAGACGGCCGGACAGCGGCCTGGAGGGGCGGGTGGCCAGTTTCAGGGGTGTCTCCAGGACGAACTGAGTGAAGGCCTCGCGCAGTTGCGTGTCCGACACCTGGACGGGCGCGAAGTCACTGCTGGGCGTGAGGGTGACGTACTCCTGGGGCGCCGGAGGAGGCGTGAGTGAGTTGTAGCGGTAGCCCACGAGAAAGCTGCCCCGTGGGGTGCCCGTGACACAGGCGGACTGGAGGAAGAGGAGGACGAGAAACCAGCCACCCAGCAGGGGGCGCAGGCGAGCGCCAGGGGAGCGCGAGCCAGGAAGACGGGTGGACACGGCGCACCTCCGGAAGCGACGCGGAGTGCGAGCCGTCGCTCCGGAATTACACGGAAACGCGGGTGTGTCCGTCAAGCCATTGGGTTGGGTAGAGGATGGAGGATGTAACAGGTGGGTTTCAGGCGTTGCGCCACCCGTCGCGGAGCGGCGCTATGGGAACGTCACGTTCTCCAGAATGACGGAGCGCCCGTCCGCGTCCCACAGCGTCAAGGTATACGCCCCCTGGGCCTGCTTCGCGGAGGCCTCGAACTCCACCATGACGCGGCCAGGGGCCCCCGGGAGAATGGACACGGGCGTGTCCGGAAGCGGCATGAGTTCTTCGCCCCTGGTCCCGCGCAGCACGGCGCCTGCGAGCGTCCAGGGTTTTGTCCCCGGGTTCCTCAAGTTCAGTTCCACCGCGACGCGGCCCTTCTCCACAGTCCCGGAGCGGTAGGACCATGCGTCCACCAGTGTCAGCGCAGCCCGCGGCCTCGTCTTGACGTATTCGGTGATGTTCTTGACGGCGACGCCGAGCCTCTCGTCCAGAAGGCCCGCCGCGCGCAGGCCTCGGAGTCCACCCGGCCCGCCCTGCTCGGCCCGAAGGCGCGCCTTCTCCTCCTCGCAGCGCTGGGCCTTCGCGTCCGCATCCCACGCCTTCTGCTTGTAGAAGTCCACCGGGCGCGTCTTGCGGAGGACGTCCACCTGCCGTGCCGCCCGCGCGGGGTGCACCACCAGGAGAAACGTGAGGCTCGCCGGGGC
>NZ_DBNGVP010000179.1:0-29229 GCF_057119385.1 Archangium sp.
TGACGGTGCACGAGCTGACGCACGCGGTGACCAGCTCCGAGTCCAACCTCACCTACTCCAACGAGTCCGGCGCCCTCAACGAGGGCCTGAGCGACATCTTCGGCGCCTACTGCGAGTCGTGGAGCCGCGGCTGGGTGGTGGACGCGGCGGTGTGGATGGTGGGCGACGACGTGTGGACGCCCAACACCCCGGGTGACGCGCTGCGCTACATGGCCAACCCCACGCAGGACGGCTCGTCGAAGGACTACTACCCCACGCGCTACACGGGCACGGCCGACAACGGCGGCGTGCACTGGAACTCGGGTATCGCCAACCTGGCGTTCAAGCTGCTCACCACGGGTGGCTCGCACCCGCGCGGCGTGACCAGCACGGTGGTGACGGGCATCGGCATCCAGAAGGCCGGTCAGATCTTCTACCGCGCCAACCGCGACCTGTTCACGGCCTCCACCACGTTCGCCCAGGCGAAGACGTACACGGAGCAGGCCGCGACGCAGCTCGGCTACAGCTCGGCGGACGTCGCGTCCGTGTCGGCGGCCTGGCAGGCGGTGGGCGTGGGTGTCGCGACGCCTCCCCCGGCCTCCACCGCGCTGACCAACGCCGTGGCCATCACGGGCATCTCCGGCGCCTCGGCCTCGTCCAAGTACTACCACCTGGATGTGCCGGCCGGCCGCGCGGTCTCCTTCGTGATGAGCGGTGGCACGGGTGACGCGGACATGTACGTGTCGTTCGGCTCGGCGCCGACCCTGTCCTCGTACTCCTGCCGTCCGTACCTCTCCGGCAACAACGAGACGTGCAACATGACGGCTCAGGCTGCCGCGGGCCGCTACTACGTGATGCTGTACGGCTACACCTCGTACTCCAGCACGTCGCTCAAGGGCACGTACTGAGCCCGGGTTCGCTGAACCTGGAGTGAGATGAACGGCCCCTGGGAGGCACTGCCTCCCGGGGGTTTCGTCTTTGCGGGCTTCCTGCGGGCTTCCCGTGGAGCCGGGAAGGGTGTAGTGGCGCAGCCCGTATGGTTGCCCCTCGCCCCCTGCGCCACGCGGACCTCTCCCGGGTGGAAGCGGTCTTCACGGATGTCGATGGTACCCTCACCACCTCGCACCAGCTGCGCTCGACGACGGTGCGGGCGCTCGAGCGCCTGGGGGAAGCGGGCCTCAAGCTGGTGCTGGTGACGGGCCGCCCGGCCGGTTGGGGCGAGGCGTGGGCCCGCACGCTGCCGGTGGATGGGGTGATCGTCGAGAACGGGGGCCTGTTCTTCCTGCGGGGAGCGAAGGGGAAGCTGCGCAAGGTGTACGCCGAGCCTCCGCGCGTCCGGGAGCCGAACCGGCGCCGGCTGGAGGCGGAGGTGGCGGCCGTGCTGCGGCAGGTGCCGGGGGCCCGGCTGTCCATGGACAGCGCCTTCACGGAGGTGGACCTGGCCGTGGACTACAACGAGGAGGCGCGGTTGGGCGAGCAGGGGGCCGAGCGGATTGAAGCCCTGCTGCGGGCGCGGGGGGTGACGGCGGTGCGCTCGTCGGTGCACATCAACTGCTGGCTGGGGCGGTTCGACAAGCTGTCGGCGGTGAAGCGCTTCCTGAAGCTCGCCTGGGGTTGGCGGCTGGAGCCGGGGGATGGGCGCTTCGTGTACGCGGGGGATAGCTTCAATGATGCCCCGATGTTTGGAGGGTTCGCCCTGAGTGTCGGGGTGGCCAACGTGAGGCGGGTGTTGGATCGCATCGACACGCCGCCGGCCTTCATCACCCGGGCGGAGGAGGGGCGGGGCTTCGAGGAGCTCGCCCGTGCCCTTGTCGCCCAACGGGCCCGCCGGGCCCCTCGCCGAGGAGTGGGAGCGTGAACGTCGTGAAGCTGGAACTGGCCCCGGGACTGGGCCGTCACCTGCGTGCGGGACACCCGTGGGTCTTCCGCAAGGCGCTGGACAAGGTGCCGAAGATTCCCCCGGGCAGCGTGGTGGACCTGGCGGAGAACGGGAAGTTCGTGGCGCGTGGGTATTTCGATCCGCACTCGGCCATCGCGGTGCGGGTGCTGACGCGCAACCCGCGGCAGAACATCGACGCGGCCTTCTTCGCCGAGCGGGTGAAGCAGGCGCTGGCCGAGCGGCGCTCGCTGATCGATCTGACGGACACGGACAGCTTCCGGTTGATCCACGGCGAGGGGGATGGGCTGCCGGGCGTGGTGGTGGACCTGTATGGGCGGTACGCGGTGCTGAAGCTGTACTCGGCGGGGCTCACGCCGTACCGCGGGCTGATCGTCGAGGCGTTGAAGGCGGCGGTGCCGGAGCTGAAGGGGATTCTGGGCCGGGACGAGGTGGGGCGGGACGACGCGGAGGAGGACGAGGGCCGGGGCGCGGGGCGGATGCTGTGGGGGGAGAAGGCGCCGGAGGTGTTGGAGATCCTCGAGCGGGGGGCGAAGTTCGGGGTGGACGCGTGGAGGGGGCAGAAGACGGGCTTCTTCCTGGACCAGCGGGAGAACCGGTACCTGATCCGGCGGCTGGCGAAGGGGAGGGACGTGCTGAACTGCTTCTGTTTCAGCGGCGGGTTCTCGGTGAACGCGGCGCTGGGCGGGGCGAACAGCGTGTTCTCGGTGGACCTGGATCCGGATGCGATCGCGCTGGCGCGGGAGAACTTCACGCGCAACGGGTTGCCGGCGGAGAAGCACGACTTCCTGGCGGCGGACGTGTTCAAGCTGCTGGCGTCGTTCCGGGAGGAGGGGAGGACGTTCGATCTGATCATCCTGGACCCGCCGGCGTTCGCGAAGAGCCAGCGGGCGGTGCAGGCGGCGATCGACGGGTACGCGTCGCTGAACCGTCAGGCGTTGGGGTTGCTGCGGCCCGGGGGCCTGTTGGCGACGGCGTCGTGCTCGGCGCGCGTGGGCCCGGATGACTTCATGGGCGCGGTGAAGGAGGCGGCCTTCAAGGCGGGAGTGGATCTGGCGATGGTGGAGGAGCGCTATCAGCCGCCGGATCATCCGATCCGGCTCCAGTTCCCCGAGGGCCGCTACCTGAAGTTCTACGTGATGGTGGCGGTGTAGCCGGCACCGTGGGGCCCGTGCGCGGGCCCTACCACTTCACGAAGCGCGAGATGCGGCGGACGCGGGTGTAATTGCTTCCGTCCGTGCTCAGCCCGATGGAGGTTGCGGTGGCTGAATACACATGGGGTCCAACCCTACCGTCCTCGATCGTCGAATCCGCGTCCGCGCCGAGGTTGTAGTACCAGCAGTTGCCATAGTGCTGGGTGACCGCGTAAGTGGTTGCGCATTGTCCGGAGTAGAGATCCCCGTCGAAGTCAGGTGCGGACCAGCCTCCAGCGAACTGTTGGGAATAGATTCCCCAATGGCCAGATACGTACCGCGGGGAAATGAACCTCATTGAATACAGGTCGATCCCACTCGCTTCCGCCATCAGCGCAACGACGCTCTTGCCCCGGAGATCCTCGATGACATCCATGTAGATGGTGCCGTATCGGTAGAGGCTTCCGTCGTAGAAGGGTGATTCGAGGCCCGGGCGTCCTCGGCGGTTCAGTCTTTCCCAGTGAGAGATGTTCCAGAAGTCAGTGGTGTTGATGCCCAGGGTGCTGTTGTAGACGAGCGTCCACCCTCCGCCATTCGTCTCCATGTCACAGTAGGCGGTGATGGCGGCGCCCCCTGCTGGCCGGATCCAGTAGGTACCGGACAGGGCCACTCCGGCTGACTGCAAGGCCCGGCAGTTCTCGAGCGCTGTCGAGGGCGAGGAGCCAGGAGTGGCGTTCTGCGCCAGCGCGGACGGCGCGGCGAAGAGAAGGACCGCGAGACTCAGAATCTGCGATTTCAATACGTTCATGACAGCCTTTCGGGCAGTGGCCAGAACAACTCCCGAGAGGATGGTAATGAGCTGTTTCCCGGCAAGCCTTGTCTGGGTCGCCCCAAAGGCTTGCCGCATTGTCGGCTGGTCATCTTCGCTGCGTTTCCGGCCGTGTGTCTGGCCTCACAGCTCGATGCGGTACACCGTGCGGGAGGGGTCGACAGCGGAGGGCACGTGGCGGATGCGGAAGCGCTCCTGTGCCGAGAGTCCGATGGTGTCCCCGTCCTTGAGCACGGGCCCGTGATCGAGCAGGTAGTGGGCGAAGTTGAAGGCCCGGTCCACGAGCGTCGCGGGCTTCTCGCGGAGCGCCACCAGTTCCAGCTCCATGAAGCCGAACGAGCGCATCCCCGAGGTGGCGAGCGTGAAGGTGCCGTCCGGGTTGCGCGAGAGTTGGAAGGCCAGCCACAGGTAGAGGGGCAGCCGCTCGCGTGAGGTCCGCTTCGCCTCCTCGACGAAGTCGTCCGGTGCGTTCACCACCGGCCCCTCCCCCCAATACACGCCGTTGGCGTCGGTCGTGGCGGCCACCGCGGCCACCACCCGCGTCAGCAACAGCATCGTCGCGATGCGATCCATCCCCGGGGCGAGCACGGCGACGATGACGTGCGCCTGATGGGCCTTCAGCCTCTCGATTGCCTCGGGCCAGTGCCAGGCGGCACGCGCCGGCTCCTCCAGGTCTCTCCAGGGAATGGGGGCGCGCATCATCGTGAGGGTGACGACCGCGCCGTCCAGCTCGAAGCTCAGCGTGTCCCCCTCCTGGCGGACCTGCTTCGCGCGTGGAAGCTCCGGCCAGTTGTCCTGCAGAAAGGCCAGCAGCGCGCCCTCGGGCACTGTCCTCGCGCGATCGAGCGTCACCATCGCCAGCCCCAGGTTGCGCTGAGGCTTCGGCGCGTCCACTTCCACCGATTTCTTCCGGAAGAATCCCATCCGTCCTCCTCGTGTCCAGCGCCGCGGACCCTCTCCGCGGACACACTCACGGGCCCGGCCTTATAGCCCACCCACGGCGAAGCGCACTCTGGAGTCGAGGGCCAGGGTGACCGCTCGGGTGGGGGCGGGGCGCCCCATGTCGGAGGTGGGTGATAGAGAAGGGAGGCGTGGGAGGGGCAGGGGATGGAGCGGAAGGCGTGGGAGAATCTGGCGGCGGCGCGTGTCCTTCTGGAGATCGAGGATCCGTGTCCCAACGCGGCGGCCTCGCGGGCCTGCTACGCGGCCTACCATGCGTGCTGGCATGCGATGAACGAAGCGGGTATCCCTACTCCAGAAGTCAGGCCGGGTGTATATTACTTCTTGCATGACCCTCTGCCTGCAGATGCAATCGAGGCAGGAGTGCTCGATAGGCAGGCGGGCAGCGCGTTGAGGTGGTTGGCCGAACTGCGAGTCGTAGCGGACTACCTTGGAGATGAGTTGACGGTGGATCTGGTGAGAAGGGCGCTGGAGAAAGCCACGGCTTTCATCCAGCGACTTCTGGGCGAGGAACCGACATGGTGAACGAACGGGAAGAAATCCGGCGGAAGGTGATGGCGGCCGTGGGGGGCAGACCCGTGCGGTGGACGGATCATCGGACCACGAAGGGCGACTTCCCGGGGCGCGATTGGGCCTTGGAGATCTTCGACGTGCCCTTCGATGAGCAGGAGGAACTCCATGGCCGTCTGTTCGAGGAGTTCTATCTGCCGCTCTATCAGGAGAAGCGCCTGGCGCTCACTCTTCTCTTCCACACCCCCGAGAACACGGATCGCTTCTACGCCTGGGTCCGCGAGGAGCACGCCGCGGAGCGGGCGGGAGCGGCACGCGCCACTCCCTGAGGCGATGCGGGGGCTCGTGCCTCAGCGCTTGAACACGCGCGAGGCCACGCGGTCCATCACCTCGTCACTCCACACGAGGCTCGCCTGGGTGAGGCGCTTCATGTCCTCGCGGAAGGCCGCCTCCGAGGGCACCGAGGCGTAGGTGCGGCTCAGGAAGAGGCTGTTGTTCTCGGTCTCGTAGTCCACCGCGCCACCACCGGTGTCCGTGCCGGACTTCTCCTCGGCGCGGAAGCCCTCGAGCACGCCGGGCTTGGGAGCATCCCGGAACTTGTAGATGAGGGCGCTCGTCTCCAGCGTCTGCTTGTCCGCGTGGTACTCGAAGTAGAGCTGCGCGTTGCCGACCGCCGCTCCACCGAACCCCTGCGGGTTGAGGCCCTCGCTCGCCTGACCGAGGGATTTCATGAACGCCTGCACCAGTCGCTGCGCTTCGTCGCGGGTCATGGGTCCTCCGCCTCTCAGGAGGCGTCGTTCTTCCGAGCGGACGTTAGCAGCAGCCCGCCCGGCGTCGCGAGGAATGGTGGGCACGGGAAGGCACCGGGCTTCGGGGTGACCGCTGGAGTGGGGGCATGCGGCCCCATGTCAGAGGTGGGCGGTAGGAAGGAGGCAGGGGGAGGGGAAGGGCGATGGAGCGGAAGGCGTGGGAGAACCTGTCGGCGGCGCGTGTGCTTCTGGACGTTGAGGATCCGTGTCCCAACGCGGCGGCTTCGCGGGCGTACTACGCAGCCTACCATGCGTGCTGGCATGCGATGAACGAAGCGGGTATCCCTACTCCAGAAGTCAGACCGGGTGTATATTACTTCCTACATGAGCCTCTGGCCTATGAGGCATACAGGGCCGGGGTGCTCGACGATCAGACGAGTGAGGGGCTTTACGAACTGGTACGGCTGCGAGTGTCCGCGGACTACCTCGAGGAGGAGCTGACGGTTGCGCGTGCCAGGGAGGCGCTGGAGAGGGCCACGGCCATCGTCCAGCGGGTGCTCGGGGAGGAGCCGATATGGTGAATGAACGTGAGGAGATCCGCCGGCAGGTGCGGGAGATCGTCGGAGATCGGCCCGTGCGGTGGACGGATCATCGGACCACGAAGGGGGACTTTTCGGGCCGGGACTGGGCCTTGGAGGTCTTCGATGTGCCCGATGCGGAGCAACGCGAGCTCAGCCACCGTCTCTGGGGCTTCTTGAAGAAGCTCTATGCGGAAAAGCGTCTGGCGCTCCTCGTGCTCTTCCACACCCCCGAGAACACGGATCGGTATTACGCGTGGGTCCGCCAGGAGCATGCGGCGGAGATGGCGGGAGCGACCTGACATGAGAAACCTGGGAATCGCCGTGGTGCTCACCGTGCTCGCCGGTTGTGGGGGTGGAGACGAGATCCGGCGTTACCGCGTGGTGGTGGACCCCGCGCCGCTCTCGGCGCTCCCGGGCTCCTGCTACCGCGGCGGGACGCCTCCCTCCTCCCGGGTGGAGGATCGCAACCTCTACCGGGACTTCACCTGGACCGTCTGGGAGGCCGGCAGCGCGGATCGCGCCTTCCTGGAGCTGGACGCGCCCGAGGGGGTCTGGCGGCTGGGGGATGCCCCACCGGTGCAGCTCTCGGGAGCCATCGCCGGCACGGGAGATTCCTTCTCGGCCGAGCGGGTGCAGGTGTCGGCCGACGGCCAGGTGCTCGAGTCCACCGCCCTGCGCATCGTCTTCGAGGACCTGGACACCGTCTCCCGGGGCGTGGTGGAGCTTCGGTCGAGCTGCGGCTCGTGCGCCGGAGGCCTTGCCCTGACCTGCGAGGCCCGGCTGGCGTTTACCGCCCGGCAGGAAATCCTCCAGGAGTGAAGCACTCGGACACACTCCACGTTATCTTGAGCCCCGTCCATGGTCCTCAAAGGTCAGTTCCTCGAGCGCTCCACGCTCATTCCCGTCGGCAGCGAGGTGATGGAGGGTGTGGCGCACCGGGGGGATGAACGCCCTCCGTTGCTCGTCCTCCCGCCCCGGCCCGAGGACGGCGGTGGCATGGACCATGTCATCGGCGCCGAGCTGGCCTTCGCCGCGGCGTCGGCCGGCCACCCGACGTTGCGCTTCAACTACCGGGGCGTGGGGGGCAGCCAGGGAGAGAGGGGCTCGGGCGAGGCGCTGGTCGAGGATGCCGGGGCCGCGCTGGGAGTGGTGCTGGAGAATGCCCACTCGCCCGCTGCGGCGGTGGCCGCGCTCCACGGCAGTGCCCGGGTTGCCCTCGAGCTCCGGGCGCGCCATCCCGAGGTGGCGGGCCTGTGCCTGGTGAGCCCCAGGGCCGTCACGGCGCGGGAGCTGGCGGGGCTCGGCCGGGCGCTGCTGGTGGTGGTGGGCGAGCAGGACTCGACCCTGTCCCGGGCGGAGCTGGCCGAGGCGGTGGCGGCGGCGGGAGGCGAGCTGGCGGTGGTGGAAGGCGCCGGGGCCCATTTCCATCACGCCCTGCCCATGGTGGGAAAAGCCGTACGCACCTGGCTGAAGATGCTGTCGGGCAAATGACCGATGTCGCGTAACCCGTTGAATTGACGAAGGTTCCTCATCCCGGAGGGGTGCTTGTCCGCCGGGAGGGGCGTCGAACAGACTCAAGAGACCCAATCGTTCCGCCGTTCGTTCGTAGGGGTCTGCATCAAGGAGCGCTCATGAAGCGTTGGATCCTGGCAAGTGCGGTGCTGGCCCTGGCGGCCTGCGCGTCTCCCTCGGACTCCGAAGGGACGGCGGCGAAGGAGGCCCCGGCGGTGGACACCTCGCGGCGTGTCCTGGCCGAGGAGGCACCCGGCGGCATCGTCGTGGACTTCAAGGACGGCACCACCAAGGCCGAGTTCGATGCCTGGGAGGCCGAGTGGGGCGTCAACCTCGAGTTCAACTCCATGGAGGGCGCGCAGACCGGCGTGACGATCGCCCAGGGCGTGGAGGACGTGGACGCGGTGCTCGCGCGCATCCTCCAGAACCCGGCCGTCGAGTCCGCCGAGCCGCTGCGCGTCTACTCGGTCCCGCCCGGTGAGGAGGCCGTGGAGCTGGACTCCTCGCTCGAGGAGGACAGCAAGGACGGCTACACGCCGAACGATCCGGACTACCCCAAGCAGTGGAACCTCCGGATGATCCACATGCCGAGCGCCTGGAAGGAGAGCCGGGGCAAGGGCGTGGTGGTGGCGGTGCTGGACACGGGCATCGCCTACGAGGACCACGACGACTTCAAGCAGGTGCCGGACCTGAAGGGGGCGAAGTTCAAGAAGGGGTACGACTTCGTCAACGACGACGAGCACGCCAATGACGACCACGGGCACGGCACGCACGTGGCGGGCACCATCGCGCAGGTGACCAACAACGGGCAGGGCGTGGCGGGCGTGGCCTTCGAGGCGACGCTGATGCCGGTGAAGGTGCTGAACCACTTCGGCTCCGGCACGTCGGCGGACATCGCCGAGGCCATCCGCTTCGCGGCGGACAACGGCGCCAACGTCATCAACATGTCCCTGGGCGGCGGCGGCTACTCGAAGGTGATGGCCGACGCGGTGGAGTACGCGCGCAAGAAGGGCGTCACCGTGGTGGCCGCGGCGGGCAACGCCGGGCGCCCGCGCGTGGAGTTCCCCGCGGCGTACCCGGGCGCGGTGGCGGTGGCGGCGGTGGGCCCGGGTGGCTCGCGCGCCCCGTACTCGTCCTACGGCAAGGAGCTGGACATCGCGGCTCCGGGTGGTGACAAGCGCCAGGGCGACGCGGGCGGCATCCTGCAGAACACCATCGACCCGAGGGATCCGTCGCGCTCCGTCTACGCCGCCTACCAGGGCACGAGCATGGCGACGCCGCACGTGGCCGCCGTGGCCGCGCTGCTGTACGCCGAGGGCGCCAGCGGGCCGGACGAGGTGGAGAAGGCCCTCTACGCGGGGGCGAAGCGCGTGGGTGACCAGGCCTGGACGGAGGAGTACGGGCACGGGCTCCTGGATGCCCAGGCGTCGCTGAACGCGCTCGGGGGTGGGGCCTCGCGCTGGCCGTCCATGTGGTGGGCCCTGGCGCTGCTGGCGCTGGTGCTGCTGACGATCCGGGGGCGCGAGCGGCCCGGCTACCTCAACGTCCTCATCCGCCCGAGCTTCCTCGTGCCGCTGGTGCTGGCCACCGTGGGCGTGTTCTTCGCGCGCTCGTGGTTCGGTGGGGCCTCCGGGGCGGCGGGTGACGTGGTGGACGCGGCGTACCTGCCCATCCCCGACTGGCAGCGCATCATCTTCGGCCGGGGCAAGGTGGCCAACCCGCTCTTCTACAGCTCGCTCATCCCGCTGCTGCTGTCCTTCCTGGCCATCAAGTTCAAGGGGCTCCGGTCCGCCATCGGCGGGCTCGCCCTGGGCTTCGCGGGCTTCCTCGCCTACGCGGCCTGGTCCAAGGCGCCCTCCCTGGCGTGGATGCCCTTCCACTTCCTCGCGCTGCCCTGGCTGGTGGTCAACACGTTCATCTGCCTCATCATCGCGCGGGCCATGCTGCGCAAGGAGACGGCGGGATGAAGCTCACCGGACGCGTGGTGTTCCGCGACATCGAGACGGGCGTCTGGGTGCTGGAGGGGGATGACGGCCGCACCTACCAGCTCGCCGGGGGCGATCGGAAGATCAAGAAGGACGGTCAGCGCGTGGAGGTCGAGGGCGATGTGGCCCGCGACATGCTGACCGCCGCCATGGTGGGGCCCGTGTTCAACGTGGCCTCCTACCGTTTCATCTGAAGGACGCGGGGGCTCTTCTCCCGCGGGGGCCCCTCTCGATCAGCTGCGCGAGGGGGGCCGCACCATCCGCTGCATCAGGTGCTCGAGTGCCTTCGCCGGCTCCTCGCACAGGCCCGAGTGGACCGGTCCCGTCTGGAGCATCGTGCTGCGCGGCGCCACCAGCCAGTGGAAGCGCTCCTTCTGCGGCAGCTGGCCGATGGGCCCCGCCGCCTTGCCTCCCGCGCACAGCCGGGGAATCGACTCCAGGTGGCTTCGCAGCAGCTCCACGTCCGCGTCCGGCGCGAGCGCCAGCAGCCGCCGCTCGTCCAGCTCCACCCGCGCACTGAGGAACCGGTGGGTGAGGCAGTAGAGGATGACCCCCGCGTTGATGAACTCCTCGCGCTCCACGCGCGGCACGATGCGGATGATGGCGTAGTCAAACGAGCTGTGCGCGGGCACGCTGTGCCTCCTCGATGAACGCCGGCACCGCTTCCAGGCGCTTCCGCAGGTAGGTGACGTAGGCCTCCCGGTGCTCGGCCGCCGTCGCGAAGCGGGGCTCCGTCGCCGGACCCAGCCACGCCTCGGGCACGCACCCGACGATGTGCCGGATGACGTCCTCCGTCACCCGCTGGCGCAGCGCCGCCTCCGCCTCGGGCAGGGCCGACGCCCAGGGCAGCAGCACATGGTCCTTCACCGCCGGGAAGCGGCTCTGGCTGCGCTCCAGGTAGTCGTCCCACGCGTGGTGGAAGTACAGGGACGCCCCGTGGTCGATGAGCCACAGCGCCTTGTGCCAGCTGAGCAGGTTCGGGTTCTTCGGCGTGCGGTCCACGTTCGTCACGTAGGCGTCGAAGCAGACGATGGCCGAGGCCTCCTCCGCCTTCGGCGCCGGGCCCACCGTCGGATCGAACGTGATGGAGCCCGGCAGGTAGTCCATGCCCAGGTTGAGGCCCGCGCTCGCCTTGAGCAGATCGCGGATCTCCCCGTCCGGTTCGGCGCGGCCCAGGGTGGGATCCAGCTCCACCAACACGAGCTCCGGCATCCTCAGGCCCAGGGCCCTCGCCAGCTCGCCCGAGATGATCTCGGCCACGAGCGCCTTGATTCCCTGGCCCGCTCCCCGGAACTTCAGGACGTACAGCCCCGAGTCTTCCGCCTCGACGATGGCGGGCATCGAGCCGCCCTCGCGCAGCGGCGTGACATAGCGTGTCGCGGTGATCTTTCTCACGCGTGGACCCTCACCCGTTCAACGGACATCCGGCCTCTTTTGTTTGGATTGCCTCGCCCGCTCCTGGGCGTACTCGCCGAGCGGTATCTCGCCCCGCCGGGCGCGGACGCGGAGCTCGTACAAGGCCTGACGCTCGGCATGCAGCGCGTCCGGTGCGTCCTCGGGGATGCTCCGCAGCGGGAAGTCCCGGTCGATCCGGCTCAGCTGGATGCCCAGCGGATCCAGGGCCTTGTAGGCGCCCAGGGACAGCACGGCGGCGAGCATCCACGGAGCGGCCAGCCGCAGGAGCTGGGGCGCGGGCTCCAGCGCGACAGGGGGCTCCGGGGCCTCGAGGTCCTCGCGCGAGCGGGGAGGGCCCAGCAGGGACGGGAAGCGGCGCGCGGCGGCCAGCAGGGCCCAGAGCACCGCGCCGCCAACGATCACGAGCATCAGCATGGCCTTCGCCTGCTCCTGGGAGGCCGGCTCCTCGGGCATATCGAGGTACCGCTGGGCGAAGAACAGCACCATGGACACGGAGTTGTTGGCCGCATGCGCGAGGATGGCCGGCCAGAGCGAGCCGGTGCGCACCAGCAGCCAGCCGAACAGCACGCCCAGCTCCACGCGGGCGAAGAAGCCCACCGGATCCAGGTGGAACATGCTGAAGACGACCGCGGACAGGAGGACGGCGCGCATGGCGGGTCCTCCGTGCGCCCTCAGGCCCTGGAAGAAGACGCCCCGGAAGAAGAACTCCTCGCAGATCGGCGCCACGACGGTGACGCTGGCCACGATGAAGGCCATCTCGACTGAGGACTGGCCGCGGAACATGTCCGCGACGTCGTAGATCTCCCGCCACGCCGGGGGCAGCAGCGACTGGGCGACGTACTGCACGGGCGCGACGATGGCGAAGAAGTTGGTCACGCCGAGCACGAACGCGAAGGCCACCGGCGCCAGCCCCGGGAAGGCGAGGCCGGTGTAGCGCACCGGCTTCCTCCCGGTGGCGCGCAGCACGTACCAGCCCAGGCCGAGGAAGACGAAGAGCTGGGTGAACCAGATGCCGAAGGCCACGTTGAGGGTCTGCACGAGCAGCCCCGAGGCCAGGAAGGCCACGAACACGGCCGCTGCGGCGACCACCGCCACGGTGCGTGGATCGCGCAGGTGCGGCGAGGGTGTAGGGGGGCTGGGGCTGACTTCTTCCAACGGCTTTCTCCAACGGCGAGGAAAGTGAACGACGAGGAAGGTGCTCGAAACCCGACGCACGGGAACGAGGCGCTTCTATAATGCCCCCACTTTGGCGCGCTTCCCGGGACGAACGCAGCGAGGGTTGACCGTGGTGGGCGCTTTGACGGCGCTCGTGGTGTCGGACACCGCTTCGGCATCCGCGTTCCAGCTCGAGGCGCGCACCGAGGCGCAGATCTACCAGATTCGCGCGTGGAGGGACGCGTCTCCTGGCGAGCCGGTGTTGTTGCCGCGCCGGAGGATCGTCCAGTACCTCGGGCTCAACGGCTACGAGCTCGTCACCGGGCAGGACGTGGGCTTCGAGTCCAGCTTGCGCGTCTTCGCGGACTTCGGCCTGCCGCGCGGCGAGGCGGCGAAGATCGACGGGTTGCGCTCGGAGGACGCGGACCTGCTCTATGCCTTCGTGCGCTACGGGGGCAACGGCTTCGAGGGGCGGCTGGGGCGGCAGCTGTACGTGGACACCGCGGACATCCTGGCCTTCGATGGCCTGCGGGTGCGCTACGTGAGCCCGCTGGGGCTCGGGGCCGAGGTGTACGGCGGGTTGTGGGTGAAGGGGGCGGGGTTCCTGGCCTCGTCGGTGTACCAGCCCGATGGCACGCGCGAGAGCGACGCGCGGCGGCTGGAGCAGGGCGTGGCTGGAGCGGATCCCACGCTGACGGCGCTCGAGCCGGTGTACGGCGCGAAGCTGCTGCTGGAGGACCTGAAGGGAATCTCCGCGTCGCTGGGCTACCGCCGGTCGCTGGTGGAGGGGAAGACGGACCTCGAGCGCGCGACGCTGGAGGCGCGGTACGGGCGGGGGCTCGGGCTGAGCGCGCTGGCGGGAGTGGACTTCGACATGCTGGGGCGCCGGCTGGCGCAGGCCCGCGCGCAGGTGCGCTGGGACGGCGAGCAACTGGCGGTGAGCGGTGAGGCGATGCGGCTCTCGCCCGTCTTCTCCGCGGACTCCATCTGGTACTGGTTCGCCTTCGCCCCCCGGGACGAGGCGCGGGTGCGGGTGGACTTCTTCCCGCGAGGCCCGCTGCGCTACTACGTGCAGGGCGTGGGGAGCCTGTACCACACGGAGCTCAACAGCACCCTCGCGCTGGCCGAGGCGGCGAAGGAGCCCGGAGGGCCTCCGTCCCAGACGGTGGGCGGCTCGGCGGGCGCGGCGCTGCGGTGGGGGCGCTTCCGCTCGGGGTTGGACCTGTCGTACCGGCAGGGCTTCGGAGGCACGCAGCTCTGGGCGGATCTCACCGCCGGGTACGGCTTCGGGCAGGGGCGCTTCACGCTGGACGGGCGGCTGTCCGCGGCGCACATCGACGATGGCTTCAACCCGCTGTTGGCGGGCAACTTCCTCGGCGCGCAGCTGTGGGCCAGCCAGGCGCTGTCCCGGGCCGCGCGCCTGTCCCTGGTGCTCGAGCAGAACGTGAACCCGTTCACCCGCTGGGACTCCAAGGTGTTCTTCCTCTTCGACCTGAAGGCGAGCCTGTAGATGGAGCGCCGCTCTCGTACAGCCCTGGGCCTGGTGGCCCTGTCCCTCCTGGTGGCGGGCCTCGCCTGGGCGGCCACCGCGCGCGAGCGCAGCCTCGCCGTCTACCCGGCCCAGCACATCCCCCTGAAGTTCGACCACGCGCAGCACCTGGCGGGTGGCGCCGAGTGCGTCACCTGCCACGAGGGCGTGACGTCCAGTGACTCGGCGAAGGAGCGCAACCTGCCGGGCCACGCGGAGTGCGAGACCTGTCATGACCTGGAGGCGGCACGGAAGGGGGCGAAGACGGACCCGCCGTCGGGCTGCAACACGTGCCACCCGGGGTTCGATCCCACGGTGCGCGTGGCGCCCGCGAAGGTGGACGTGCCCCCGGCGAACCTGCGCTTCAGCCACGAGGTGCACGTGGCGAAGAAGGTGGAGTGCACGGCGTGCCACGGGAGCATGACGGACGTGAAGCTCGCCACCCGGCAGCAGCTGCCGAAGATGGCCTCCTGCTTCGAATGCCATGACGGCAATGTGGCCACGAAGCAGTGCAAGAGCTGTCACCCGGCGGAGCCCTCGGGGCGGTTGCAGCTCTCGTTCCCCTCGGGGGTGCTGCGGCCGATGCAGGGCAACCCGCTGGGCCTGGATCACGGGCCGCGCTACGAGTTCACCCACGGCAACCGCGCGTCGGTGGACCGGCAGACGTGCATGTCGTGCCACGCCGAGTCCTATTGCCAGTCGTGCCACGACGCGCTGCAGAAGCCGCTGCCGGTGCACCCCAACGACTACCTCACGCTGCACCCGGTGCAGGCGCGGCAGGACAGCGCGCGCTGCTCGAGCTGCCACCGGACGCAGTCCTTCTGTGCCTCGTGCCACGAGCGCACGGGCGTGGGCATGGACGCGGACCGCTCGCTGCGCTCGCGCAACGTGAAGGTGCACCCGGACTACACCGCGTGGGTGGAGACGCCCGGGCCCCAGCACCATGGGGTGGTGGCCTCGCGCGACATCCAGCAGTGCGTGTCCTGCCACCGCGAGGAGTCGTGCATGAGCTGCCACTCGGAGCGCTCGGTGCGCAGGCAGGTGAATCCGCACCCGGATGGCTTCGCCGCGGCGTGCAAGCGGGTGGCGGCGGCCAATGACCGGGCGTGTCTCAAGTGCCACACCGAGGAGAGCCTCGTGGGGAAGGGGTGCCGCTGATGCGCCGGTTCCTGTGGGTGGGCTTGCTGGGGTGTACCGCGTGCCTGGATCCGGGAGAGCCCTTCCTCGCCGCGCGCGACACGGATCCGCCCGACGTGGTGTCCACCGAGCCGAGCGCCGGAGGCACGCTGCCGGCGACCGGCACGTTGGAGATCCTCTTCTCCGAGTCGATGGATGTCCGCACGTTGCGCCCGGGCATCGCCGTCTTCGAGGGCCGGGTGGAGATTCCGTTGAAGCTGACGGTGCCGCCCGGCTCGGACGAGGGCGAGAGCATCGAGCGGGGAGACGTGCCGTACACCGTCACCGTGGGCACGGAGACGGGGGCCTTCACGCCGGGCACGGCGTACACGCTGGTGCTGCGCACGTCGTTGACGGACCGGGAAGGGAACCCGCTCGGGCAGGAGGTGCGGGTGCCCTTCCGGACGTCGCCGTGAGGGCTCAGCCCTGGTGGCGCAGGTAGCGGCGGATCTCCTCGGCGAACTGCTTGCTCGCCGCCACGTCGGGCGCCGCCGGCCCCAGCTTCAGCTTCTTGTCCTCTTCCACCAGGTAGCGCTGCTCCACCATGTAGGCCACGGCGTTCTCCAGCGTCACCTTGGCCAGGGACTCGGCCGCGGTGATGCGCCCCGAGTGGTACTCGGCCCGGCCCAGGTCCAGCGCCTGCTTCACGAAGGACTTGCGATCCTGCGCCGTGCCCGCGGCCACCTCCTGCAGCGTCTGCGCGGCGATCAGGTAGGCCTCCAGGTAGTCGCGCAGCAGGTCCGCGAGGAACTCCAGCTCCGGCCGGGCATGGGGCTCCGGCGCCACGCTCAGCGTGTCCCCCTCGTGGAGCACCAGCCCCATGCGCACCAGCCGCTCGACGACCTCGGCGAAGATGGTGTCGAAGCTGGCGCCCACCCGGTAGATGAACTCCACCTTGAAGAGGCGCGAGAGCCACAGCGCCCGGGCCTTCACCTCGTCGAACGGCGCCGGGGCCCCCACCAGCAGCGCGTTGGCCACGAGGCTGCGCGCCGCCACCAGGTTCATCAGCGTGTTCTTGTAGAAGGACATCTCGCCGCGGCGGTTGTCCTCGGTCTGGTAGATGACCTCGCCGTGCGCCTTCTGCGTGCGCACCATGCCGTCCGAGCAGAAGGTGCGCATGGCGTCCTGGATGGCGCCCATCGCCTCCGGGTTGCTCGGCGAGTCCTTCAGCATGGTGGACAGCGGTGCCTGATCCTCCGCGGCGATGCGGCGCAGGATGGTGATGCGGTCCGTGAGCTCGCGGCTCGTGATGCCGCGGCGGCGGTGGGCGAGCAGCGACGCGCTCACCAGCGCATGCGGCGTCACGGTGGACACCTTGCTGATGCCGTACATCACCCGGTTGCCCAGGGCGCGCACGAGGCCCTTCTTCTGATCGTCCGTGATGGGCTGGGCCGGGTCGAGCCCGCGGCTCTTCATCAGCTCCACGAGGGACAGGGGCTCGTCGAAGGTGAGGTGGATGCGGCCGTAGCGCGCCGCGAGCACCTTGGGGGTGCTGAGCAGGGCCTTGATGTCCTCGGGCTTCTTCTCGCCGCCGGCCAGCTCCTTCGAGTAGCTGCCCGACTCCACGACCTTCTCGTAGTCGATGGACACGGGGACGAAGATGAGATCATTGCGAGCGCCCTCGAGCACGGCCTCGAGCTGCCAGGTGAACATGCCCAGCTTGGGCTGCAGCAGCTTGCCGGTGCGCGAGCGGCCGCCCTCGGGGAAGAACTCCTGGTGCACGCCGTCGTGCACGAGCTTCTTCACGTAGCCCTTGAAGGTGGCGGCGTAGACCTTGTCGTCCTTGAAGGAGCGGCGCAGGAAGAAGGCGCCGCAGCGGCGCAGGAGGAGCCCGAGCGGGAAGAAGGACAGGTTGGCGCCCGCGGCGACCAGGGGCACGGCGTAGCCGCGGTTCCAGAGGATCCAGCTCATCACCAGGTAGTCCACGTGGCTCTTGTGCGAGGGGCACAGGACGAGGGGGGCCTTGCTGGCGGCCTTGAGGGCGCGGTTGAGGCCGGCCTCGTCCACCTCGATGCCGTCGTAGATGCGGTTGAACACCCAGCCGAGCACGGGGGCGACGAAGGACAGGGTGGTGGGGCTGGGCTTGCCGGCGATGGCCTGGAGGTTGCGCCGGGCCTGGCGCAGGACGCTCTCGGGCTTGCGGTTGCTCTCGGCGGCCACGGCGTCGAGCGACTTGCGCAGCGTGCGGTCGCGCAGCGTCTCCTCGAGGATGCGCTCGTGCGGCTTCACCGGCGGGCCGAAGACGGCGCGCGTCTCCCGGGCCAGGTGGTGGTTGAGCGCGCTGCGCACCTTGCGGGCGATGAGCTCGTCCGAGTCCTGCGGGTTCTGCTCGATGAAGCGCTTGAGATCGATGGGCTCGCCCACGCGGAACTGCGCGCGGCGGTAATTGCGGAAGAACGCCACCATCGAGTGCACGAAGCCGGGGGCGTCCGGGCTGCCGAAGACGTGGTCCAGGACGCTCGGCTTGATGCGCGAGGTGCGCTTCTCCCAGACGAAGAGCTCGGGGACCAGGAAGATGGTCTTGTCGCTCTTGCGCGCCATGGCGACCAGGGCGGGGAAGGGGTTCTCCTCGATGTCCTTGCCCGCGGCGCTCAGCAGGGCCGTCTTCTTGAGGAAGATGAGGCCGCTGCCGGCCTGGCGCCGGGCGTAGGTGAAGCGCACGTCGAAGTCGCCGCGCTGGGCCGTCTTGCGGAACGGGCGGGTGAACCAGGGACGCAGGTTCACCACGGCCCGCACGGGGGGCAGGGCCCGGCGCACCATGGCCCAGGCCAGGTAGAGGAAGTTGATCCACGCCGTGGTGCGCATGACGTGCACCACGAACCCCTTGGCATGGAGCGCGCGCAGCTCGTCCTCGGCCTCGGCGGGGAAGCGCACCCCGTCGAAGTAGCGCTCCCCCAGGATCCGGGAGATGCGCCCGAACTCTTCCTTCAACGCCTCACTGTGATTCACAGCGGGTGTCAATGCGGTGTCCACGTGCGGCCCCCCTTTATCCACGCGAGCCTCGTTACATGTTCTCGGGAGTAGCGATACCCAGCAGCGTCAGGCCGGAGGCCAGGGCCGCCCGCGTCGCATCCGTCAGCGCGAGCCGCGCGGCCTTCACGGGCTCGTTGTCCTCCACGAGCACGCGCTTGCTGCGATCCTGGTTGCCCAGCGTGTAGTAGCGGCTGAACTCGGCGGCCAGGTCCAACAGCCACCGCGCGACGAAGCTGGGCTCGATCTGCTCCGCCGCCTCCTGCACCACCACCGGCAGCCGGGCGATGGCGCGCAGCACGGCCTGCTCCTCCGGCAGGGTGAGCAGCGACGCGTCATACGAGGCCGGAACCCCGCCGCCCTTGCGCAGGACGTTGCAGGTGCGCGCGTGGGCGTACTGGAGGTACGGACCGGAGTGACCCTCGAAGTTGACGACGTCCTCCCAGTCGAAGGTGTAGTCCGTGGTCCGGCGGTTCTTCAGGTCCCCGAAGAAGATGGCACCCATGCCGATCTGCTCGGCCAGGCCCTCGGGGTCGTCCGTCTGCATCTTCCCCGCCTTGATGTTCTCCTCCACCTTCTCGCGCGCGCGGACCTTGGCCTCGTCGAGCACGTCGGTGAGGAGCACCACGTTGCCCTTGCGCGTGCTCATGCCGTGCACGCGGCCGAAGTTGACGTGCACCATGCGATCCGACCACTCGCGGCCCATGGCCTTGAGCACGCGGAAGAGCTGCCGGAAGTGCAGCGCCTGGTCCGTGGCCACCACGTACAGCGCCTTGTCGAAGTGGAAGCGCTCGTACCGGTCGATGGCCGCCGCCAGATCGCGCGTGGCATACAGGGTGCTGCCGTCGTTCTTCTTGAGGAGCACGGGCGGCTCGTTCTCCTCGTAGGGCAGGTCCACGATGGTGGCGCCCTCGGACTGCTTGATGCCGGGCTTGCGGGCGATCTCCTCGATCACCGGCTCCATCTTGCCCTGGTAGAAGCTCTCGCCCTCCATGTGCTCGAACTTGACGCCGAGCCGGGCGTAGACGCGCTCGAAGTCGCGCAGGGACGTCTCGCGGAACTCCTTCCACAGCGCGAGCGCCTCGGTGTCATTGGCCTCCATGCGCCGGAAGAAGTCGCGGGCGCGCTCGTCGAAGGCGGGCTCGGCCTCCGCGCGCTTGTTGGCCTTGACGTACACCTCCACCAGGTGGGGCATCTCCTGGCGCCGGGCCGGGTCGCCGTACTCCTGGAAGCCCACGGCCACCAGGCCGAACTGCTTGCCCCAGTCACCCAGGTAGTTGATGCCCTCGACCTTGTAGCCGAGCGCCCGGTGCAGGTTGGCCACGCTGTGGCCGATCATCGTCGAGCGGATGTGGTGGAAGGCGATGGGCTTGGCGATGTTGGGCGACGAGTAGTCGATGACCACCGTCTTGCCGGCGCCCACGTCGCCGCCGCCGTAGCGCGCGCCCTGCGAGCGCACCGCGTCGAGGACTTCAGAAGTGAAGGGCATCAGCGCGAACTTCGCGTTGACGTAGGGGCCGGCGGCCACCACGTCGAGGCCCGGGACCTTGATGCTCTGGGCGAGCGAGGCCGCGATGGCGGGAGGCGCCTTCTTCTGGGCCTTGGCCAGGGGGAAGGTGGGGAAGGAGAAGTCACCGTGAGCCGGGTCGGCCGGCTTCACCTGGGACTCGAGCTCGGAGGCGGGGACGCCCAGGGCCTGGGCGAGCGCCTCGACGAAGGCAGTCCGATAACGGGAGTAGACGGAAGGATTCATTGGATCGCGCGGATACTAAGCGAAGCGGGGCGTATTCCGCGCACCTTCTGTCAACGCATCGGGCCGGAATTCCCTTTCAGGTGACCGCGGGGTTGCGGCGGCTGGGGCGGACCACGGCGGCCACGGTGTCGAGCAGCCGGGGCAATTGCAGTGGCTTCTCGAAAAATCCGTCGATGCGGTCCAGGCCCTGGCCGGCGCCGAGGGTGGAGACCTCGCTGGCACCGGAGATGATGTAGACGGCGATGTCCGCGAGGGACTCGGTGCCGCGGATGAAGCGCAGCACGGAGCGACCGTCCTCCTCGCTGAGGCGCAGGTCCAACAGCACCATGGCCGGGCGGATGTGCGAGAGGATGGAGCGGGCCTCGGCGGCGCCCGAGGTGGACATCACCCGGTAGCCCTCCTGCTCGAGCACCTGCTGGAGCACCTCGCGGCAGTCGGCGTCGTCCTCGACGAGGAGGATGCCACCGGCGCGGGGGCCGGCCTGGGCGCTCTCGGGGGTGCTGACGGCGCCGGCGAACATGGGCAGCACCATCTGGAAGGAGGTGCCTTCACCCAGGGTGCTGGAGGCCTCCACGCGGCCGCCGTGCAGCGCGAGGATCTTCGCCACCAGGGGCAGGCCGAGGCTGCGGCCCTGACCGCGGGTGGTCTCCGGGCGGTAGAAGGGATCGAAGACGTGCTCCAGGTCCTCGTTGCCGATGCCCGGGCCGGAGTCCTTCACGGTGAGCAGGGCGAGCCCGTCCTCGACGGAGACGCGCAGCTCCACGGTGTCATCGGCCTCGCAGCGGTGGATGCCGCTCTCCACGAGGTTCTGGATGGCCTCGGCGATGCGCTCGCGGTCGCCGCGGACGAAGACCTCGCCGCAGGGGGGCAGGGTGAGCTGCACCTTGGCCTGCTCGGCCATGGGGGTGAGGGTGCGGAGGACCTCCTCGGCCACGGCCTTGAGGCCGAAGGGGCGCTGGTTGAGCTGCATCTTGCCGGCCTGGAGGCGGGACATGAGCAGCAGATCATTCACCATGCGCAGCATGCGGTCGGCGCTGCGATCGCACACCTGGACCGCGCGGCGCTGGGAGTCGGAGATGGGCCCGAGCTTCTCGCGTCCCATCATGGCCAGGTAGGCCTTGAGGGTGGTGAGGGGGTTCTTCAGGTCGTGCGAGACGTTGCCGAGCAGCTCGTCGCGGCTCTGCTCGAGGGCCTTGAGGCCGGCGATGGCCGTCTGGAGGTCCTTGTTGCGGCGGGCGCTGTCGTCGCGCAGGCGGGCCACCTCGTAGGCGGCGGAGAGCTGGCCGGCGAGCGCCAGCAGCATGGAGTCGGAGACGGCGCGGCGGGGCGCGAGGATGGCGAGCACGCCGCTGACGCCATGGGGGCTGTCGAGCGGCACGGCGACGGTCTCCTCGTCGCGCTGGATGGACTTCTCGGCGAAGGCGCGGCCGATGAGGCCCTGCTCGGGGGTGGCGGCGGTGATGCGCTCGTCGTAGCGGCCGCGCACGTGCTCCACGTGGAGCTGGTTGCGCGAGGGCTCGAAGCGCGCCACGTAGCAGGCCTTGGCCTGCATGAGGCCGTGGATGATCTGCAGTTGCGAGCGGAGGGCCTCGGTGGGGCCGGCGCTGGAGGAGATGTGCTGGGACATCTCCACGAGGGCGCGCTCGGCGGCCTCGCCGTCCACGGGAGGCTGGGGCTTGACCGTCCGCCGGGGCTTCTTCACCTCGGGACGGAGGGTGACGATCTCTGCCAGATGCGGAACCTTCTTCTTCGGCACGGAGCTACCTCGGCAACCAGGGGGCGGCGCGTCCATCCCCGTCCATGAGTGGGGGCGGCGCGATCGCCACGCGAGCCGATCCTGCGCCACCGGGAGCCGGGGTGGGAACCCTTCCCCGGGCCCTCTCGGAACAGGGGACGACCGCAGGACAATTGCCGTGTCGGATAGGTGACATCAGGGCGGGTGAGTGGCTCCCCACCCGTGGGGTTCTGGACAGTCCCATGCCGCGGTCCGCTCCGGGTGGAGCGGGGACGCACGCGGCGTCAACCCGGGAGGCTCGGGGCCAGCGGATCAGCCGCGGCGCTGCACGTGGCCGCTGCCGTCGAGGTAGTAGGGCTCGTTCATCACGGCCTCCACCTTCTCGCGGTAGCCCTGGACGCCGAAGCCGCTCTCCTGGAGCGCGGCGAGGGCGGCCGTCTGCACGCGGCGGGCGGTGTCGCCGGAGGTCAGCAGGCGGAGGATGGGCTCGCGCGCCGGCTCATGCTTCTGGGGGCCGAGCGCCTTGAGGGCGGCGATCTTCACCTCGTCGGCCATGTCGTCGAGGTGGGGGAGCACGGCGGGGGCGATGCGCGGATCCTGCTTGCCGGTGACGAAGTGGAGCAGGACGACCTTCTTCTCGGGGTCGCGCATGTACTGGGTGCTCAGGGTGTTGAGCGTGTCCACGACGATGGAGACGACCTCGGGCTCGGGCAGCAGCGCCTCGAGGATGCGGAGGGCCCAGGAGGTGGCCTGCTCGTTCTTGCGCAGGAACTCGGTGACGGGGGCCACGGCCTCCTTGTCGAAGCTCTTGATGAGCTCGAAGACGTGCTCCTTCTCGTCGGCGTCGGTGGTGAGGGGCTCCACGGTGATGGTGTAGCGGTGGAGCAGGACGGTGACGGCCTCGGGGATGCGCATCTCCCCGAGCTGCTGGAGGGCCTTCTGGCGGGTGGTGGGGTCCCCGTACTTCTGGGTCACCTTGGACTTGAGCTTGAGGGCTTTTTCGGGGCCGGAGCCGCCGAGGAAATCGAAGATGCCCATGAGGAAAGAGGCTCCGCGGGGTGGATACGAGTGTCTTGGGCGCCGTGTAGGACGCGGCGCAAGCTAACGCAAGAAGCTTGGATGGCCAGTGACCAGCCGTCGATTAGAGCTGCAGGGAGCCCCGCACATCTCCCTGGTAGGCCCGGGCGAGCGCCTCGGCGGCCTTGCGGGCCTCGTTCGAGAGCTGCTCGGGCACCTTGACCTGGAGTGTGAGGTACAGGTCTCCGGCGGGTCCGCCCTTGAGCGAGGGGGCGCCCCGGCCGCGCAGGCGCATGCGGCGGCCGGACTGGGAGCCCTCGGGCACCTTCACCGTCACCTCGCCCTGGAAGGTGGGGACGCGGACCTCGGCGCCCAGCATGGCCTCGGAGACGGTGACGGGCAGGTCCATGTAGAGGTCGTCGCCCTCGCGGCGCACCAGGGGGTGCTCGGAGACGATCGTCTCGATGTAGAGGTCCCCGGGAGGCCCCCCGCGCGAGCCCGCGGCGCCCTGGCCGGACAGCCGGATCTTGGAGCCGGTGTGGACACCGGCGGGGATCTTCACGGTGAGCCGGGCCGTCTCGTCCACGACGCCCGAGCCCTGGCAGGAAGGGCAGGGGGGCGCGGCGCGGCCGGAGCCCCGGCAGGTGGGGCAGGTGCCGCTGGTGTTCATGCCCAGCACGCCGCTGCGGCGCACCCGTCCGGTGCCACCGCAGGTGGAGCACGTGGAGGGAGTCCCCACCTGGCCCGCGCCCTGGCAGCGCTGGCAGCGGCCGGGGCGCTGGAGCGAGATGCCGCGCTCGACGCCGGTGAGGGCCTCGTTGAAGCTGAGCGTGAGGGTGGCCGTGATGTCCTCGCCCGGAGTGGGACCGGCGGCCCGGCCTCCCCCGGCGCGTCCGAACATCTCGCCGAAGTCCACGCCGCCGCCCCCGCCGCCGCCCGCGCGGTTGAAGATGTCGCCCAGGATGTCGCCGAGGTCGAAGTCCACGCCGCCGCCCCCGCCGCCGCCGCCGAAGGGCATGCCGCCGCCGGCCGCCTGGGCGGCCTTGTAGGCGCGGTACTGGGTGGCCTTCTTTTCGTCGAAGCCGAACTGGGCCGCCTCGTTGCCGAACTCGTCGTACAGCTTGCGCTTGCGCTCGTCCGAGAGCACCTCGAAGGCCGCGTTGAGCTGCTTGAACTTCTCCTCGGCCGCCTTGTCGCCCGGGTTGACGTCCGGGTGGTACTTGCGAGCGAGCTTGCGGAAGGCCTTCTTGATTTCGTCGGCCGGCGCCGTCCGGGACACGCCGAGAATCTGGTAGTAGTCGTCCGCCATGGTGTGACCGCCCTCCGAAACAGCAACAACGTAACCTGCCGTGCGGCGATCGCCAGCAAGGCGTGTGAGCCAGGGTCGGGATGTATAAAGTGGCCGGAGGCGCGAGGGAGAGCATGTCAGCGCGGTACCGACAGGGGACGAAGACGGTGCTGGTGGTGGGCTGGCTCGCGCTGGTGCCCGTGGCCGCCGCCCGGCCGCCTGCCCCCGAGCCTCCTGCCGAGCCCTCTTCTGGCGCTTCGGGGGGCGGGAGCCGGGTCATCGACCGGGTGGTGGCGGTCATCGGCACCCAGGTCCTGACCCTGAGCGAGCTGGAGTTCGAGGCCCGGGTCTCGTTGGTGCAGCGAGGAGGCATGCGAGCGGCGGATGCCTCGCTCGACGAGAAGACGCTCCGGGGAGCGCTGGAGCTGGCCATCAACTACCGGCTGCTGGTGGCGGGGGCGGACCGGCTGCAGGCCTTCCAGGCGGAGCGCTCGGAGGTGGATGCGCGGCTGAGGGCGTTCCGCGACCGCTTCGAGGACGAGACGGCGCTGCTGGCCTTCCTGGCCCGGCACGACGCGGACCTGGAGCAGCTGACGGCGGTGCTGGAGCGGAGCGTTCGGGCCGAGCGCATCCTGGACAGCCGGATCCGCCTGCGCGCGCAGGTGAGCGACGCGGAGGTGCGGCGGTACTGGGATGAGAACAAGGGAACGCTGGGTGGTCCGTTCGAGGCGGTGCGGGACACGATCCGGGAGAAGCTGTTCCGGGACCGCTACAACAAGCTGGCGGGGGAAGAGTTCAAGCAGGTCCGGGAGAGCGCGAGCATCCGGCGGGTAGCGCCCTTCGCGCGGATCCAGGAGGGGGAGCAGCCATGAGACGCATGCGCGAGGATCTCCGTCCCGGGAGCAGGCCCAGGCCGGAGTCTGCGTTCCTCATCCGCAGGATGACGCGGGAGGATCTGCCGGCGGTGATGGAGCTGGAGAAGGCCTCGTTCCGCAACCCCTGGTCGTTCGAGCTGCTGCAGCGTGAGCTCAGCCACGACTGGTCCGTGATCTTCCTGTTGGAGGAGCCGCTGCCGGAGGGGGGGAAGCGGCTGCTGGGCATCTCCATCTTCTGGATCGTCCACGACGAGGTGCACGTGCTGAACGTGGCGACGGCGCCGGAGCACCGGAGGCGGGGGGTGGGGCGGGAGTTGATGGAGGCCACCCTGGCCGAGGGGCGGGCGCGCAAGTGCAGCCTGGCCACGTTGGAGGTGCGCAAGAGCAACGAGGCCGCCATCAACCTCTACAAGTCGTTCGGCTTCCGCCCGGTGGGGGTGCGGCCGAACTACTACGTGGACGAGGGCCAGCCGCCCGAGGACGCGATCGTGATGGTGCTCGACTTCTAGCAGCCGGGGGAGTAGAGGACCGACCCCGTTGTCAGAGTGTAGGAATGGATGCCCGTGGGGTTCACGGTTCATGCCGTGGGCCAGCAGTCGCTTGACACAGGGTGTCCCCTCCCTATACTCGCGACCCTTTTTCAAGCGCAGTTGTAGGTTTGTATGCGCCCCCGGGGACACCCCCCCGGATCAATCGGGAAGGAAGAGGAGTTCAGTGCCGACTATCAGCCAGCTGGTCCGCAAGGGCCGCGAGAAGTTGAACATCAAGGGTAAGAGCCCCGCTCTGAAGGAGTGCCCCCAGAAGCGTGGCGTGTGCACCCGCGTGTACACCACCACTCCGAAGAAGCCGAACTCGGCCCTCCGCAAGGTGGCGCGTGTTCGTCTGACGAACGGGATCGAGGTCACCTCGTACATCCCCGGCGTGGGTCACAACCTCCAGGAGCACTCGGTGGTGATGATCCGCGGTGGCCGTGTGAAGGATCTCCCGGGCGTTCGCTACCACATCGTCCGCGGCACGCTGGACTCGGTGGGCGTGGCCGGCCGCAAGCAGAGCCGTTCGAAGTACGGCGCCAAGCGCCCGAGCTGAGTTCCGCTCGAGATCACCTTCGTTTCATTTCATTGGGATGCTTGCCCCGCACCCTGGGGAGCCTTCCTGAGTTCACCAACGCAGTTCGAAGCCCCACTTTAGACTCCCGGGTGCAAGGGAGCGGGGCGTAAGGGATACAGAGCAATGCCTCGTCGTCGCGTAGTAGCCAAGCGCAAGATCCTTCCCGATCCGAAGTTCCAGGACCGCCTCGTCACGAAGTTCGTGAACGACCTGATGCGCAAGGGGAAGAAGTCCATCGCCGAGCGGGTGTGCTACGGCGCCTTCTCGCTCATCGAAGAGCGTGCGAAGGAGGACCCCCTCAAGACGTTCAAGAAGGCCCTCGACAACGTCAAGCCTGTGCTCGAGGTGAAGAGCCGCCGCGTCGGTGGCGCCACCTACCAGGTGCCCGTGGAGGTCCGTCAGGATCGCCGCGTGGCGCTGGGCATGCGCTGGATCATCACCTACGCCAAGGCGCGCGGTGAGAAGACGGCCATGGAGAAGCTGGCGGGCGAGATCATGGACGCCGCCAACAACCGTGGCAACGCGGTGAAGAAGCGCGAGGACACGCACAAGATGGCCGAGGCCAACAAGGCCTTCGCCCACTACCGCTGGTAGTCGTGCGTCTCCTGTAGTATCCGGCACCCGGATGCGGACCTCCGCGTCCGGGTGTTTCAGGTCTTTGACAACCGTTTCGTTGGTTTCGTGGTTGGAAGGGCAGGGGAACCGCCCGTCCTGTTCTGGAGAGGTTCGGAGAAATGCCTCGCGAGTATCCGCTCGAGCGCTATCGCAACATCGGCATCATGGCGCACATCGACGCCGGCAAGACCACGACCACGGAACGGATCCTGTTCTATACGGGAGCCATCCACAAGATGGGCGAGGTGCATGAAGGCACCACGACCACGGACTGGATGCCCCAGGAGCGCGAGCGCGGCATCACCATCACCTCCGCCGCCATCACCGCGTTCTGGAGCAGGAGCGACCAGAAGTACCGCATCAACATCATCGACACCCCCGGCCACGTGGACTTCACCATTGAGGTGGAGCGCTCGCTGCGTGTGCTGGACGGCGCCATCGCCGTGTTCGACGGCGTGAATGGCGTGGAGCCCCAGTCCGAGACGGTCTGGCGTCAGGCGGACAAGTACAAGGTCCCCCGCATCTGCTTCATCAACAAGATGGACCGGGTGGGCGCGGACTACGTGATGTCCGTCAACTCCATCCGCGAGAAGCTGGGTGCGCGCCCGGTGCGCCTGCAGTTGCCGCTCGGGACGGAGGAGAAGCTCCGCGGCGTCATCGACCTGGTCCGGATGAAGGCGCTCGTGTTCCACGACTCGGAGCAGGGCAGCCGGTACGACGTGGTGGACATCCCCGAGGAGTTCCTCGAGGAGGCCACCGCGGCCCGCGCCGAGCTCGTCGAGACGGCGGCCGAGCAGGACGACGCGCTCACCGAGAAGTTCCTCGAGGGCACGGAGCTGACCGAGGCGGAGATCCGGGGCGCCATCCGCAAGGGGTGCCTGGGGATGAAGATCTTCCCCGTGTTCTGTGGCTCGGCCTTCAAGCACAAGGGCGTGCAGCCGCTGCTGGATGCGGTGGTGGACTACCTGCCCAACCCGCTGGAAGTGCCCCCGGTGCACGGCAAGAGCCCCAAGGGCGAGGACGAGACGCGGCCGACAGATGACAAGGCGCCGTTCAGCGCGCTGGCGTTCAAGATCATGAACGACCCGCAGTTCCCGTCGCAGACGCTCACGTTCCTCCGCATCTACTCGGGCAAGCTGGAGGCGGGCACGGCGGCGTGGAACTCGGTGAAGGGCAAGCGCGAGCGCATCAGCCGTCTGGTGCAGATGCGCGCGGACAAGAAGGACGAGGTCCAGGAGTGCTACGCCGGTGATATCTGCGCGGTGGTGGGCCTGAAGCTGGCCACCACGGGCGACACGCTCTGCGACGACAAGCACCCCATCATCCTGGAGCGGATGGAGTTCCCCGAGCCCGTCATCGACGTGGCCATCGAGCCGAAGTCCACGGCGGACCAGGACAAGATCATCACCAGCCTCAACCGCCTGATGATGGAGGACCCGTCGTTCCGCGTGAAGACGAACGAGGAGACGGGGCAGACCATCATCGCCGGCATGGGCGAGCTGCACCTGGAGATCATCGTCGACCGGCTCCTGCGCGAGTTCAAGGTGGACGCCAACGTGGGCAAGCCCCAGGTGGCCTACCGCGAGACGGTCACCAAGGCGGTGGAGTCCGAGGGCAAGTACATCCGCCAGACGGGTGGCAAGGGCATGTACGGCCACATCAACCTGCGGGTGGCCCCCAACGAGCCGGGCGCCGGCTTCGCCTTCGAGAACAAGATCGTCGGCGGGGTGGTGTCCAACGAGCTCGTCGACGCGGCGAAGCATGGCATCCAGGAGGCCATGCAGAGTGGTCCCATCGCGGGCTACCCCATGCTGGACGTGAAGGTGGAGGCCTACGACGGCTCCATGCACGACGTGGACTCCAACGAGATGGCCTTCAAGATCGCCGGCTCGATGGCCTTCCGCGACGCCGTGCGCTCCGCGGCCCCGGTGCTCCTCGAGCCCATCATGGACTGCGAGATCGTCACCCCGGACGACTTCACCGGTGACGTGATTGGCGACCTGAACGGCCGCCGCGGGAAGATCATGGGCATGGAGCCCCGGCCGGGAGGCGTGCAGGCGATCAACGCCCAGGTGCCGCTCGCCAAGATGTTCGGGTACTCGACCGACCTGCGCAGCCGCAGCCAGGGAAGAGCCACCTACACCATGCGGTTCAGCCACTACGCGCCGGCACCCAAGGACGTGCTGAACCGTTGATGCACCCGGCCCCTCTCATGGGGGGCAGGCGATTTAGATTGACGTTTCTGCGGGTTTGGAGCACGACGCAGCACCTTTTCTCGATTCGGCCGGAATCCGGTCTGCGAGGAGCAGCAATGAGTAAGGAAAAGTTCGATAGAAGCTTGCCGCACGTCAACATCGGCACCATCGGCCACGTTGACCACGGCAAGACGTCCCTGACGGCGGCCATCACCAAGGTGCTGGCGAAGACGGGCGGCGCGACGTTCCTCGCGTACGACCAGA
>NZ_DBNGVP010000180.1:0-97949 GCF_057119385.1 Archangium sp.
ACATCTACGAGACGCGCCAGCGCTTCGAGGAGCTCGCCGACGTGCTGCTCGCCTGGGTGGGCTGCATCAACGACGAGAGCGAGCTGGTGGCCATCAACCTGCGCCTGGCGGCCCTCTACGAGGAGGACCTCAAGCGCGAGGCGGACGCCATCACCCGCTACCAGACCATCCTCGCCCGCATCCCCGGCCACGCCGCCGCGCTCGCCGGCCTGGGCAAGCTCTTCTACCGCATGCGGAACTGGGAGGGCCTCGTCTCCGTCTTCGACGCCGAGACCGCCGCCACCCCGGATCCCAAGGAGAAGGCCGCGCGCATGTTCAAGGCGGCGGAGATCCTCGAGGAGCGGCTGGGCCGGCAGGAGGAGGCCATCCAGCGCTACAACACCTGCCTCCAGCTCCAGCCGGGCTACCTCCCCGCCCAGAAGGCCCTCACCCGCCTCTACGAGCGCCAGAGCCGCTTCGCCGAGCTGGTGGCCATGTACGAGCAGGATCTGCTCCAGACGCAGGACAGGGATCAGCTCATCACCACGCTCAACAAGGTCGCCGTCATCTACGAGGACCGGCTGAGCGATCTGGACCACGCCATCGAGTGCATGCGGCGCATCCTCGACCTGGCGTCGGACCACCTGCCCACCATCCGCAACCTGTCGCGGCTGCTGGAGCGCGCCGGGCGCTTCCAGGAGCTCATCACCAACCAGGAGCTGGAGGCCTCGCTGGTGGGAGACACCAAGCAGGTGCTCTCGCTCTACCACCGCAACGCGGAGATTCTGGACGAGCACCTGAAGGATCGCGCGGGCGCCATCGCCGCGTACGAGCGGGTGCTGACGCTCACGCCCTCGTACCTGCCGGCGCTCAAGGCGCTGGGCCGGCTGTACGCGCAGGAGGGCAAGTGGGATCTGCTCATCCGCATGTACCGGGCCGAGGCGGAGTTCGCCCCCACGGCCGAGACCGCCGCGTCGCTCATCTACAAGATCGGCGAGCTGTGCGAGCACCGGCTGAAGGACGAGCACCAGGCGGTGGCCTCCTACCAGGAGGTGCTGACGCTGGCGCCGAGCCACTTCCCGGCGCTGCGCGCGCTGGCGCGGCTCTACAAGGCGCAAGGCGCGTGGGAGAGCCTCATCGAGGTGCTGCGCGCCGAGGCCGCCAACCGGACGGATCCGATGGAGCGGGCCAACGCGCTCTACCACGCGGCCACCATCTGGGAGGATCAGCTCAAGCGGCCGGAGATGGCCATCGAGGTCTTCCAGGAGGTGCTGCGGATGGCGCCGGGCCACGCGGCCACGCTGCGCGCCCTGGAGCGGCTGTACCTGGCGGACGAGGACGTGAAGGAGCTGGTGGCGCTGCTGGACCGCGAGACGCAGATGGCCCAGACGCCGGGGGCCAAGGTGGCCGCGTACATGAAGCTGGCGCGGCTGTACCTGGACCATTTCCAGGAGCCCGCGCGCGCGGCCCAGTGCTGCGAGGCGGTGCTGGCGCTGGAGCCCGGCCACCTGTCGGCCCTCAAGACGCTGGAGCGCATCCGCGCGGGGGACCGGGCGCGCCGGGGCGAGCTGCGCCTGCGCCTGGCCGAGGTGGTGAAGGACGCGCGCCTGGGCACCGCCCTGCGGGTGAACGCCGCCACGGACCTGGACAAGGGCGCCGACGTGGAGGCCCTGCGCCGCGCCGTGGCGGAGAACCCGCGGGACGTGCGGCTCGCCTTCTACCTGGAGCGCGCCCTGCGCCAGACGGGCGACGCCGCCGGCCTGTCCGAGCTGTACATGCGCCGGCTCCAGGTGGTGGGTGACGAGCTGGAGCGCGTGGAGCTGATGCTGCGCTGCGCGGAGCTGGACGAGACGCGCCACAACAACCCCACCCGCGCCGAGCAGGCCTACCGCGCCGCGCTGCAGCTGCAGCCGCAGTGCCTGCCCGCGCTGCAGGGCCTGCGCCGCCTGCTGGCCCGCAGGGGTGACGCCGCCTCCGCCCGGCTGCTGCTGGAGAGCGAGGCCCGCGTCGTGAAGGATCCCCGCAGCGCCATCGAGGCCTTCGTCGCCGCGGCCCGGATCGCCGCGGGCCCGCTGCGGGACTCGGAGGGCGCCATCGCCCTGTACCGCCAGGCGCTGGAGAAGGATCCGCTGGACGCCCAGGCGACCGCGGGCCTGGAGGATCTGCTGGCCGCGCGCGGTGGCGCGGCGGACCTGGCCACGCTGCAGGAGCGTCGCGCCGAGGCCCGGCTGGCGCAGCAGGATCCCGCCTCGGCCGCGGCGGCCTTCTTCGGCGCGGCGAAGACGCACCTGTCCTCGCTGGGCAACCGCGCCCGCGCCCTGGAGCTGCTCGAGCGCGCCCTGTCCCTCCAGCCGGCCCTCCCGGAGGCCCTGGAGCTGCGCGGCCAGCTGCTGCTGGAGGAGCACCGGTACGCCGACGCCGCCGCGATGCTCGCCCAGCGCATCCCGCTCGGGGGCGAGCCGGCCCACGTGGCGAAGCTGCACCTGACGCTGGGCGCGCTGTACCAGGATCAGCTCTCCGAGCCGAGCCGCGCCGCCATCCACCTGCACGCCGCGCGCGAGGGCCTGCCGCGCAACACCGAGGTGCTGGAGCGCATGGCCGCCCTCTTCCAGCAGGTGCGCAACTGGCAGGGCGCCCTGGACTGCCTGCGCCGGCTGCTGGAGATGGACCTGCCCGTGGCCGAGCGCGCGCGCCACACCGTGACGCTGGCGCAGATCCACGAGCAGGGGCTGGGAGACGGCGCCTCCGCCTCCACGCTCTACCGCCAGGCGCTGGAGCTCACCCCGGGCGACGGCACGCTGGTGGACCGGCTGGTGGTGCTCTACGAGCGCGCCGGCAACCTGCTGGAGCTCTCGCAGATGCTCGAGGCCCAGGCCGCCCAGGCCCAGGCCACCGGGGACACGAAGCGCGCGGCCTCGCTGCGGCTCAAGGTGGCGGACCTGTACGCCGGCCCGCTGGAGGAGCCCACCCGCGCCATCACCTTGTACCGGCACATCGTCGACGCGGATCCGGCCAACGTCCCGGCCCGCTCGGCCCTGGCCACCCTGTACATGCGGGACGCGGCGGCCTCGCAGCTCGCCATCGAGGAGAACCGGCAGCTGCTGAAGCTGGAGCCCACCCGCGTGGAGAGCCTGCACGCGCTCTTCCGCCTGTGGGAGGGCACCCGGCAGACGGACAAGGCCTTCTGCGCCGCGGCCGTGCTGCACTTCCTGCGCTCGGCCAACGAGGCGGAGGCCACCTTCTACTCGGAGATGCGCAGCCGCCTGCCCACCGAGACGCAGGAGCGTCTGAGCGTGGCGGACGTGGACGCGGGGCTCATGCACCCCTCGGCCCGCGGGCCGCTGCTCGAGGTCATGCGCGCTGTGGGAGATCAGCTCAGCAAGCTGCACCCGGCCCAGTTCGAGCTGCTCGGGGTGGACCGCAAGACGGACAAGCTCAAGCCGGACCACGCCGTCTTCAAGGCGGTGCGCACCGTGGCGCAGGTGTTCGGCGTGGAGGAGTTCGAGGTGTACCAGGCCCGCCGCGGCCTCATCGGCCTGGAGACGACCGAGCCGCTGAGCATGTGCGTGGGCCAGGACGTGGTGCGCCGCTTCAACGCCCGCGAGCAGAAGTTCCTCTTCGGCCGCGCGGTGCTGGGCCTGCTCAACAAGACGGCGGTGCTCTCCAAGCTGTCGCGCGGCGAGACGCAGGACCTGTTCGGCAACTCCGTCCGCATCTTCGCCCCGCTGTTCACCGCGCTGGGCCGCAACAACGAGGAGCTGGTGCGGCAGTACCGCCGGGCCTACTCGCGCAAGGCGCTCAAGGCGCTGGAGCCGGCCGCCCTGGAGCTGGGCCCCCAGTCCCGGGTGGAGCTGGAGCCCGTGCTGGAGGGCATGGCGTTCTCCGCGGACCGCGCGGGCGTGCTGATGTGCGGCGACGTGTCGGTGGGCCTCACCATGGTGCTGCGCGAGGACCCCCACTTCGCCACCGCCCGCCTGGACAACGCCGAGCCCCTGCTGCAGGCCCTGCGCGAGCGCGCCGACCTGCAGCAGATCCTCACCTACGTGCTGTCCGACGACTTCCTGCGCCTGCGCCAGCGCGTCGCCCTGGCGCTGCCGTGAGCTGAAACCGACCCGAGATGAGGGGCACCCCCCTCCCGCCCCTCACCTCGGATCGACCTGCAACCCCTCCGGCGCGCGCTTCGGCGGCAACACCCGCTGGAGGGCGAGCAGCGCCTCGCTGTCCAGCGCCACTCCCGCGAAGACGGTGGGCGTCCACGCCCCCTGCCAGAACGCGGCCTGCGTCGGCGGCCCCTGGCGCCAGGCATCCTCCTTGCGGAAGTTGGCCCCGGCGTTGAGGTACAGCACCCACACCTTCAGCGTCAGCCCGGCGTAGACGTTGGCCGGAAAGCCATTGCCCCCCAATCCCGCCATGACGCCCAGGCTGAACGTCTGGTGGCGATCCCGGCTGTTGAAGTCCACGGGCAGGAACGCGACCGCGCCCAACACGTCCACCCGGGGCGCCTCCGTGCCCACCAGGCCCGGAGAGGCCCCACCGCCCCCCGGCCCGAGCTGGACGTCCTCGAGCCGCCGCAACCCCACGCCGCCTCCCACCATGAAGCGGAGGAGCTTCCGCTCGTTCCCGAGCTCCTCCAGCGCGTCCGCATGCTCCGCGGCCATGGACAACAGCTGCTCCTGCCGCGACACCGCCTCCCTCAGCTCCCTGTTCTTGTCATCCACCGCACGGACGAGCTTCGCCCGCTGCTCTTTCAGTTGCGTGGAAGTCTTTTCATCCGGTCTGATCTTCTCCAGTTGCGCATCCAGGGCCTCGCGCTCCTGGAGCAGGCGCGCGATCCGGCTGCTGTGTGAGGCGATCTGGTTGCGCAGATCGGTGACGACGAGCTCCGGGTGGACGATGACCGGAGGCGGAGCGGGAGCTGGCGCCGGAGCCACGGGCGCCGCGGGTGCGGCGGACACGGCCACGGGCTTGTTCTGCGCCAGGGCCGGCGCCGCCCAGAGGCAGAGCGCCCCCAGGACGCGGTGAATGGATTTCCACGATACGTGTTTTCCTCCATGTGTCGCGGCCATCGTCTCCCCCCTGAAACGTGAGCACCCGGCTCGGGCCGGAAAGGAGCGGGTCCTGCCCCCGCGCCTTCACCCGCACTGTGCACCAGGGGCGTGATTGGCGCGTGATGTGAGGCCTTGAAGCGGTGCTCCGAGGCGTGACTCCAGCGTGACAGCGGTGTGTCTCCGCGAGTGCACGGGGCTCAAACCATCCTTGCGGCCTGGCTCACGGAGCGTGAAGAATCCCAGCTTCTCTGGAGGGGGGTGTATGCCATCGGTTGCCACGCATATCGAGGTGCTTGGCCGTGCCCGGGTGAACTCGCCCCTGCATGGCGCGAGACACATGGAGCGCAAGGCGGCGGCGCTGGTGACGTACCTCGCCATCGAGGGCCCCACCGAGCGCAGCCGGCTCGCCAGCCTCCTGTGGCCGGATGCGCCCGACAGGAGCGCTCGCGTCAACCTGCGCCAGCTCCTGCGCAGGCTGCGGCTCACCCTGGGTGAAGACAGCCTCGCGGGAGATGATCCCGTCTGGCTTTGTGAGGGCATCCTCGTGGACGCCCGCGAGTACTCCAAGCTCCCCCCCTTCCAGGGCGAGCTGCTCGCCGGCTTCTCCTACGAAGACTGTGGAGAGCTGGAGGAGTGGCTCCGGATCCAACGGACCCGGTTCCACTCCCTGCAATGCCGTGCCGCCGAGGCCGAGGCCCTCCGCCTGGAGCAGGCCGGCCAGCTCGAGGCCGCGCTCGAGACGGTGCGGCGTCTGCTCCAGCTGCAGCCCACCTCCGAGCAGGCCTGGCAGACGGCGATCCGCCTCCACCTGCGGCTCGGGGATCGCTCCTCCGCCCTCCTGGCCTACCGCGACTGCCGGGAACAGCTCCACCGCGAGCTCGGCATCGATCCCTCCCCGGAGACCCGGGCGCTCGTCCAGGAGTTCGAGCGGCCCGCGGAGCAGGAGCGCCCCAGGCTCCGTGCGCCCGAGGAGCTCCCGCTCGCGATGCTCTCCCCTCTGGAGCTGGTCGGCCGCGACAACGAGTGGGCCGTCCTGGAAGAAGCCTGGGCCGCGGGCCGCCCCGTCTACGTGCTCGGCGAGGCGGGCATCGGCAAGACGCGGCTGGTCTCCGAGTTCTGCAGTGCCCAGGGCTCCTGGCTGCTCGTCGCCGCCCGGCCCGCGGATCCGTCCACGTCCTACGCCACGAGCGCCCGGGTGTCCCGCGCCGTGCTGGGGCTCGAGCCGGAACGGCCCCTGGAGCCCTGGGTGCGGCGGGAGATCGCCCGGCTCGTCCCGGAGCTGGAGCCCAGCGCACCGCCCCTGCCCTCCACCCCCGAGGAGAAAGCCCGGCTCGCCGAGGCGCTCGCCCGGTTGATCCGCACCCGCTGCGGGGAGATGTCGGCGCTGGTGCTCGACGACGCGCACCGCGCGGACGCGGCCAGCCTGGAGTTGCACCTGCGCGTGCAGGATCTGCTGCTGGAGCCGGAGCCCGGAGGTGAGGCACTTCGCCTGCTCACCTGCTTCCGCACGGGCGAGCTGGCCCCCGCGTTCGAGGAGCGGCTGCGCGAGCACCGGGAGGCGGGACTCGCGGCGTGGCTCCCGCTGGAGCCGCTGATGCTGTCGGCCGCGGGCGAGCTGCTCGCGCAGATGGGGGTGCCCCGGCTGGAGGCGATCGTTCCGCAGCTGGCGAGGTACACGGGCTGCAATCCGCTCTTCCTGATCGAAACGGTGCGGAGCCTGGTGGCGGCGGGCTTCGATGGAACCTTTCCCGCGGCACCGCCGCCGTCCGACCGCGTGACATGGATTGTCGAGCAGCGGCTCAAGCGGCTGTCCCCGGATGCGCTCCGGCTGGCACGCACCGTGGCGCTCGCGGGAGCGGACTTCAGCCTGGAGCTGGCCACGTGCGTGCTGGGGTTGCACGCCGATCAGCTCGCCGCGCCCTGGAAGGAGTTGGAGGAGGCGAAGGTGCTGCGCGGCGCCACCTTCACCCAGGGCGTGCTGCGCCGGGCTGTCATCGAGACGCTCCCCCAACCGGTGCGCGAGGCCGTCCTGCGGCGCATCTCCGCCTGTCTGCAACCCATGAAATGAGGGAAGGCCGCACCGCCCCCCCTGGTGACATGTGAGGTGCACAGGGTCTCTGGCATCGCCGTCCCCATCGAGCCCCCCTTCCGGGGCAGAGGAGCAAACGCCATGGGCCTTTCGAACGGCGAATGCCTCACGGGTCTGGCGAGGCGGCGGGAATCCACCCCGCCGCCACCGCGTCAGCTCACAGCACCTGGATGGTGAAGTTGGTGGAGGTCTGGCCGAACCAGGCCACGTTCTCCTTCAGCATGCGCCACTGGAAGTTGTAGACGCCCGGGGTGCTCGGCGCGCGCAGGTTCATGGTGATGTACGCCCACTGGCCCGTGTAGATGGTGCCCGGGAGCGCCACGCGGTGGGTGCCCCACGTGGAGTTGTCCTGCGGGTTCTGCGAGCCCAGCTTGTAGCCGGCCGCGATGCTCCAGGCCGTCGTGCCGGTGTTCTCGAAGATGGCCGTCACCGTGAACGTCTGGCCACGGGTGACCGACGTGGGCCGGTTCTGGAAGTCGATGAACTTCGCGTTGTCGTACGGCTTGTACAGATAGGCGAGGTTGCGCACGTCATACGCGACGAGTCCCGGGTGCAGGCTCTTGGGCGGCGCCACGGTGACGCCCGGCTTGAAGGCCGCGCGGCCGGCGAACTCGCCCTCCGAGTAGTGCATGATGGACTGCGTGTTGTACGGCTCGTTGGGCACCACGGGCTGATCGCACTGCGCCGCGATGTTCCCGTCGCTGGGCGCGTAGATGTAGAGGTAGGTGGCCTGCTCGCAGCGCTGGTGCTCGTGCCACAGGCCGATGGTGTGACCCAGCTCGTGCACACCCACCTGCCACAGGCTGTTCTGGAACCACAGGCGCTGCGCGTAGCCCTTGTAGCCCACCTCCGCGCGATCCGAGCCATACGTCAGCACCACGTACTTGCCGCCGTTGGTGCCCGCGACCAGGCGCACGCCCGTCTCGCCCGAGCGGCTGTTGAGATAGTCGATGGCCTGCTGGAGCACGCCGCGGGTGCCCGAGGGCATGCCGGCGTCCCACTGGTAATAGACGACGCCGCCCGGCCACATGCCGCCGTTGATGTACATGACCTGCGAGGAGACGTCCCCCGCCTGCGCGGAGACTCCGCCGCTCATGCGCCGCAGGGCCTCCTCGCGCGTGGTGGCGATGTCCTCGGCGCGGCCGAAGACCATGTCTCCCTGGACCGCGTAGCCGTCCTCCACGGTGTAGCGAACCTCCACGGTCTTGCCGTGGGCGGCGGGCACGTAGCCGACGCGCACCTCGCTGGACGCGGCCTTCGGCTGCTCGGTGTCCTCCGGCTGGCACGCCGTGGCGGTCAGCAACAGGGTGGAGGTCAGGAGGAACTTCGACAGCGACTTCAGCTGCTTCCAGAACGGAACGGAGGTCATGGGAAGAGTGCTCGGTGGCAAAGGGCTTTGGGTCGAAACGAGTGGGACCTGCAAATCGGGCATCCCATCGCCATGACGTTTGACCGGGAATTTCGTCCCATTTCCTCCAGCGGTGGGGAGTGGCGCCTTCAGCGCCACGCGTTGGCACTGAATTCGCAGATAGCCGCGGCCCACCTCCGAGCAGGCCTGGCAGACGGCGATCCGCCTCCACCTGCGGCTCGGCGACCGCTCCTCCGCCCTCCTCGCCTACCGAGACTGCTGGGAGCAGTTCCACCGGGACCTCGGCATCGCACCCTCTCCGGAGACCCGCGCGCTCGTTCAGGAGCTCGAACGGCCCGCCGAGCAGGACCGTGCTCATCCTCGACGACTTCGGTCTGGAGCCCTTGGGCGCCAGCGAGCGCAAGGAGTTGCTGGAGGGGCGCTATGGCGCCGGCGCCACCGTGGTGACCAGCCAGCTCGACCCGAAGGACTGGCACGCGGTGATTGGCAACACCACCCTGGCCAATGCCATCCTCGACCGGCTGGTGCACAACGCCCATCGGCTTGAGGCTCACGGGCGACCCGGTGCGTAGCCCGGGAGGGAACTTGACCCGGGCCAAGAAGGGGGTGAAGTGAACCCCGGCCAGTGTCGCTGACGCTCCGACTGTTCCGCTTGCTCCGAAACGAGCGTTCCACTTCGTCCGGAACGAGTGTTCCACATCACCGGAATACGCAAATCGACGGGGTTCAGCATCCAGACCGGGCGGTTCGCCTGGAGAGGCACACAGATGTCCAGGCATGCATTCGGTACTCGTCCCGTGGACACACAACGGCCCTTGCGCGTGGGGGCGCTGGCCCTGGCGGCGGTGATGCTGGTGACAGCGTGCGCCACGGGAGCCCCCTCCGGCGGAGGAGTGACGGCGTACCGTTACAGCCCGCCCACACCCGAGGGCTCCTCCGAGGCGTGGACGCTGGAGGAGGAAACCGACGAAGAGGACACAGGCGACGGCGAAGCCATCTTCTCCAATCTGCCCACGGACTTTCAGCCGGTGCGGGTCAGTGACTCCGAGCTCAACGCCGCTCTGACAACGTTTTGGCTCCAAGTCCCGCTGCGGGTGTCCGCCCCATGTCCCCCGTTGTACGTCGGCCGGAAGCTGGCGCTAGCCTCCGCGCCTTTGAGTGGCGAGGCGTGGCAATCAGACCTTGCGCAATCCTATGAGCGATTTTGCGAGCGGCGTGGCACTCCTGGCGACTGTCTAAGTTTGCTTGATGATGGGCCCCGCCTTCAAGCCAACGACAAGCGCAGCATTGCCCTTGCCCTGGCGGTGGGGCCTGCCCTGGAAGGAGTGGACGCGGAGGCGCGGGCCATGCTCAACCCCATGCGGGTGCTGGCTACTCTCAGCTTCACCATTACAGCACACATGGCGCTTTTGCTTGCACCGGAGCCAGTGACAAAGGGCATAGCCCTCGCGTTCTCCGTGCTCATGTGGGGCTATCTCGGATGGGAGTTCTTCGATCTGCTGCGGGCTTATGCACAGCTTTACGAGGATGCGCCGCGAGCCTCTACCTTTGCGGAACTGCGGGAGGTGGGAGACAGGTTCGGAAGAGTCATCGGCCCCAATAGCGTTCGAATTCTCGTCATGGTAGCGACGGCGGCGGTAGGTGAAACGGCGGTACTCATGTCGAAAGGGCCGAATCTGCCGGGCTTCGGGCAAGCCTCGCGCACGGTCGAGACAAACACCGGGCTCCGCCTGATGGATGCGGCAGCCGGGGCCGAGCGAGTCATTGTTTCCGTGAACGAGGGTACGATTCGTATTGTCTTACCAGTCAACGCGGTGTCAATGACTGCACGTAACGGGGGCGGCGAGCGCTCCGCGCTCAAGGCCATTGAATCCCCAAAGAGCGGCAGACTTCTCCCTGATGGTCATCGTGCCTTCCGTTCATTCAGAGCCTTCAAACGTCAGATGAGCAAGGCTGGGGAGGGCCAGGAGTGGCATCATCTTGTCGAGAAGCACAAGTTCAACATCAAACGCTTCGGTGCCGAGGCCATTCACAACACCGAGAACGTAATTCCATTGGATAAGGATCTGCACACGAGAGTGAGTGCGTTCTATTCCGCGAAGAACCCCTACATCACCAGCTCGAACAACTTGACGGTACGAGAGTGGATCAGAACGCAAAATTACGAGGCGCAGCGCTCGTTTGGATTGCTTGTCCTCAAGAAGCTCAGGAGCGGGGAATGGTGAGGAAACTAGAGAGGATCGTGGAGGAATTTGCGGAGAACGTGGCCGCACAAACAGATGCGATAATGAGAGGGGATGCCAAGACCGGCAACAAACACGCTAATCGTTACATCGCTGCGCTCGAAAAATTGCGGTCGGAGGGCGATGCCGGACGTGACGCCCTGTCCTTGCTACTAAAGCATCCGCGCCCGGATGTGCGCGTCGGTGCTGCTGCGTTCTTACTGCGTTACCGGACAGCAGAGGCAAAAGCAGTGCTCGAGGCAGCCGCTAGTGGGGGCGGAGTTGCGGCTATCAATGCGACCATGGTCCTGAAACATTGGGAGGAAGGAACATGGAACCTGGATCCTGAGTAGGACGCCGCGCGAACCTCGGGCCGGTGGGAGGCCGAGCCTCCTCCCAACGAGGAGGCAGAGGGCCTTCATCGTCACCAGCGCGCTGCTGACGTTGAAGTGACGCCAGACACTAAGCTGGATGTAGATGGACGCCCGGGGGAAGTACTTGAGGTGGCCCGTGTGGTCGTAGTGCACGTGGCTGAGGATGACCGAGCGGATGTCCTCCGGGCCCACGCCCAGGCGCTCCAGCTGGGGCAGCAGCTCGTGCTCGGGGAGGATGATCGGCGGCGCCACCCATCCGGGGCCCTGGAAGCGCTGGCGCCCCACTGGATCCTTCAGCCGCGCCGGATCCGTCCCCGTGTCGAAGAGCACCCAGCCGTGCGCCGTGTCCAACAGATACGCGCACACCGGCTCGCACAGGATGACGGTGGGATCCGCGCCCCGCAGAGACACGGACCGGGGGAGGACCTCATAACCACAGCGGAGGATGAACAGCCGGCGCACGTCGCTCATGCGCCCCGAGTCTCACCCGGACGGCGGCTCGAGTGCATCCGGCGCGTCGTCCGGAGGCGCCATCTCGTGTGCCACCAGCGCATAGGGGAAATCGAAGCTCCTCTCTTCATCCTCGGTAACCGGGGGGGTCAGAACCCGAGGAACTCGGTGTGGCAGCTCGTGACCCTCGAGAACCGCGACGTCTCTGGGCGATGCGCCGCAGCAGTGCCTCCCCCTGGGAACGAGGCGGCTGGCGGGCGAGGAACGCGGGCACCCTGGGCGGACTACCTGAACCGTACCGACGCGTCCCAGGGTGTCAACGCAGCGGCCACCGGCACCGGCACCGCGTGGACCCTGACCATGGTTCCCTGAGCCGGCGCGTGAGTCCAGGTGCTCCAGACTGGGAGAAGCCTTCCAGCAAGGCGCACCGAGGCTCGTCAGAACTCGATGACGATGCTGACCCGGCCGGGCAGGTCCTGCTTCTGCTCGGGCTTCAGCCGGTAGCCCGGGCTGGAGAGGACGCCCTGGACGCAGTCGCGTTGCTTCCCGCTCAGTTCGCCGCCCGTTCCCACGAGCTCGAGCGCATGGTCGGAGACGGAGCCGCTCGCGGCGTTCACCGCGGCCGTCCAGCGCAGGGCCCCGGGACGCTCGGTCCCACTGAAGCACTGCGCCAGACGCGGGCTGCGCGCCGCGACCTGAAGGCGGAAGTCGTCCAGCCAGCCCGGCGAGGTCTGCGCCTCGTTCTGGTAGCGCCCTCGCCGCTGGCGCTCCATGCGCTCGCTGGATGCCTTCGGCTTGCTCGCGGGCGGCACGGGCTTCTTCGGCGTCACCTCCGCCGGCACGGGCTTCACCTCCGGCTCCGGAGGCGGTACGGGCGGCGGCGGCGCGCACTCACAGCGCACCAGCATCGCCAGGAGCAGCAGCGCGGCGATCGTCACCGCTCGGCGAATACGCCTCCGCCTCTTCTCGCGTTGGACGACGGGGAGCTGCTCCACCCGCTCGCGTGCCGCCCGCTTCATGAGCGCCACCGAGCGGCTCAGCTCCTTCTTGCGCTGGCGCAGCTCGCGCCGAAGCTCCCTGGGGGTCATTCGGAGAGCCTCCACCCGAAAACGAGTGCGCCCTTCGCGTCCCGCCACTCCACCGGCTCGAGCACGATCGGCGTGAAGACGGACGGCGCCTCGGGCTCGGGCGGCCGGAAGGGCCATGGCAGCGGATCGGCCGGCGCCAGGCGGATGCTCCCGGCGAAGGTCGAGCGCGTGGGCGACAGCGCCCGCGCGTTCCCACTCACCGAGTCATCGAGGTGGCTCAGGCCATCGAGGATCGACTGGGTCCGCTCCATGAGCTCGCCGGCCGTCCGGCTCTGCGACTTCGCCGTCGTGGATTCGGCGCTCAGGGGCCGGAGCAGTTCGAGCACGCGCTCGAGCGTCGGAACGTTGGCCCGGCGCACGTCCGCATCTTCCACTTCGATGTTCTCAAGGAGCTGGCGCAGGAACCTCAGCACCGACGAGGGCTCCTCGCGGAGCGCATCGCGCAACCGCGCCGCCATCTCTCCCGGCTTGCCCTGCGACAGCGGCCGGAGCCGCTCGACCGTCGCGTCGAAGGAGCCACCGCGCCGGGCACTCCGGTCAATCCGCTCGAAGGAGCGAGCGTCCGCACGCAGCGCCGCGCGCCAGACCAGATCCTCGATGACCTGGTTGTACTCCTGCCGAGGAACCAGCGCCTTCAGCGTGGCGACGACCTCGTCGTTGGTCTCGTAACGGGAGAGCACGTACGACAGCCACCGCCGTGCGAGCCCCAGGGTGACGGCCGCCTCGCGCGAGGTCTCGGCCTGCTGCATGGCGTACGCGAAGGAGCGCAGGGACTCCTGCAGCGATCCCTCCTCCAGGAAGCCCACGCCCCGGTGCAGCGCGATGACGGCCCGCTCGCGGAACCCGGTGCTCTCATCGAGCTCGAGGAGGCTCTTGCCTCGTTCGCCCGAGGTCAGCGCACCGCGCGGCTCCGCCGACTCGCTCGCTCCCACGAAGCCGATCCAGGCCTCGAGCTCCTTCCCGTCCTTGCGGCGGATCAGCTCGTCGATGATCTCGAGCATGAGCTTCTGGAGCGCGGCTGGCTCCTTCGACAGCGGTTGCGCCCGGGCGAACAGGAACAGCCGCCGCTCCCGGCTCAGCGCCAGCCACTCCCCCGAGGTCCAGGTGAGGCTTCGGCGAAGGAACGCCGCCTGCGGCGAGTCCTCGGGAAAGGTCTCCAGCTTGCTCCGGAGCTCCGCCGCACCCGCCGCGGAGACACCGGCCACCCGGGCCTGCTGCGAGAGGTTCCGGGCGCTCTGACGCGCCTTGCGCGCCTCCAGGTCCGAGAGCAGCAGGTTGAGGTCGAAGATGCGCGCCTCCACCACCGACAGGTTCCGGACCTTCTCCCGCACCAGGGTGGCGCGAGACCTCGCCAGCAGATCCCGCAGGAGCCAGCCCGCGTTCAGTCGATCCTCGAGATCGAGGAACGGGGTCCATCCGAACCGAAGCGCCGTGAGGGCCGGCAGCAGGCAGTCGGTCCGGAAGAAGGTCACGGAACGCAGCTCCTCCGCCGAGAGCACGTCCCGCAGCGAGATGAGCCGCTGCTGGCGCCCGACCTCGAAGACGTCCCACGGCGCGGGCATCGAGGGCGGCGAGCCTCCGCCGAGCCCCTGGACGATCGTGTTGTGCAGCCCCAGCGGCCAGAGGCCCGCGCCCCCTCGATCGTCCTCCTCGAACCCGTCCTGGCACATCCCGAGGCTCCCGAGCGCCGCCCACACCACGGAGCGGAATTCAGGATCCTCTCGCGTGCGCTCGCCCTGCTGGAGAAGGCTGTTGCGAAGCAGCCACAGCTTGAGCACGTCCTCCGGACGATGGTCCCGGAGCGCGAGGCGCGCGTTGTAGAAGACCACGGTCTGCCTGGACGCCGTCTCCTCCGCGGCCGCGGCGCTCGACAACAGGCCAGCGATGATGACGGCGGCCCAGCGCATCAGAGTGTCCAGCCCACGGCGAGCGAGAGCTCCCACCAGAACCCCAGGCCCGTTCCGGTGACGAATCCCAACAGCGGCACGGCCATCATCGCCCGCGGCGACAGGAAACCGCCGGACCCGAAGTACACGTCCACGGAGAGCCCCGTGAGGAGGCCGTACCGGGCGGGGTCGATCTGCATGCCGCCCGGCCGCGAGGCCTCGAGCTGACCCAGCTCGTGGTCGGTGAGGCGCGGCGCGAGGAGCGAGGTGGCGACATCCTGGAACTTCATGCCGCCCATCGCCCCCGGGTAGAAGAGGTAGCGGAGGCCCGCGTTGGCCGAGAACACCAGCTCGGTCGCGGGGAAGAAGCCAGGCAGCGCGGTCACCACGCCCTCCGCCAGCGGGTACCCGACGTTGACGTCGAGCTCGATGCGGCTGGGGCGGCCGTATTGGCGGTACGGCGTGAGCGCCAGCTTGTCGGTGCTGTCGGTTCCCCAGGTGAACGCGCGGGAGAGGGCCACCTCCCCCATGAACTTCCCGAACGGCCTGCGCGCCATGAGGCCAAAGCGGGTGCTGCCGAAGTTGTTCCGCTCGAGGAGCTCGCTGCCGATCAGCCCGAGCCCCAGGGTGGACTTCCGCCAGTCGAAACGCACCGACTTCGAGGCCGCGCCGATCATCCGCTCGGTGAGCGTGTCGAGCGGCGCGCGGAAGCCCTCCAGCGTGTCGTCGGCCTTCTCGGGGCCCGCGGGGGGCGTTTCCGAGGACGTTTCCGGAGCCTGCGCTTCCGGGGGCTGCGCTTCCTCGGCCAGTACGGCGCGCGGCGACAACAGGAGGACGAAGAGGACGAGAAGGCTACGGATCATTCGGGAAGCCTCCGTCACCCGGCCGCGGGAACATCGGGCGATAGCACTGCATGCGGTAGGCGTCCCGGAACAGCGCATGGACGTTGTAGGTGACGCTCGTATCGAACGTCGGGTGATCGCAGAAGCGCGTGCACTGCGCCAGGATGTTGCCCACGGGGAACTCGCCCGTCGTCCACAACTGGCTTGCCCAGGTCTCCTCGTTGGAACTGCCGATTCCGAACGGCACGCTGAAACCGTAGGCCGTCACGGCCCCGGCGAGAGAGCTCTCGTAGCTCGCCTTCAACAGGAACGGGAAGTCCCAGAACAGCCCGAGCGCATACGCGGGCTGCGGGGCCGACTGGTGCAGCTCGGGAAGCTGCTCGAGCGCTGCCGGAGGCGTGCTCGGGGTGCGGAACACGATCTTCCGCTGGTCCGCGTCCGGGCAATAGGAGAACGCATCGCCCGGCTCCGCCGTGATGAGCTCGTTGTTGTAGAAGGTCGCGGTCCCGAAATCTCCCACCGGTACGTTCTCGGTGAGAGGCGTGTTCTCGGGAGCCCGGAACGACATCGAGGTCATCCTCCCCGCCTGGCTCTCCGAGTACTTCTCGATGAACCGGAGGTACTGCGCACGGGTCGTCAGGATGGGGATCTGATTGAAGCGGAACGGCCCGAGCTGGATGTCGGGGATCTCCGGCACCGCGGGGCAGGTGCTCGACGCCGCCGCGGGAACGTCGTCGAGATCATCGAACGAGAAGTTGGGGGGGCACCACAACACCAGCCGCCGGAGCTCCGGGCGCCCGACGGTGCGCGCCAGGCTGTCGTAGACGAAGGCACCGGTGACCCGTGGCGAGCTCTTGTCCCGCTCGAAGGGCAGAACCTTCTGGAGCGCCTCCTCGAGCACGGAGCCCAGCCGGCCCGTCGTGTCGTCGTGATGGAGCCCCAGCACGAGGACCATGTCCCGCCCCTGCATCCGCACTTCATCGATCCGCGTGCGGAGCCGGGCGGCGAGCTCGTCGGCGAACCCGCGAACGTTCCAGTCGTCGATGCAGAGTTCCGGAGCGTCCTCGAGGAAGAGGCGCTGCTCCTGCATCTTGTAATGCGGCGCGGAGATCGTCCTCCGGCACGGGCTCAACATGAACTTGATGGGAGTGTTCTCGGTGATGGGGCTGCGCAGCATCGGGAAGGCCGGGCGGACCTGCGGGTTCTTTCGCGCCAGCGCCACCGCCTCGAAGGTGCCCCGCTTTGCATCGATGACGGTCGCGCGCGCACAGACGACCGGGGACTCGGAGGCCGACAGCGGAAGCGTGCCCACGTCGAACACGGCCCGCTCGGTGGTCTCCACCGGTCCGAAGTCCAGTGGTGGCAGCGCTCCCGGACAGTCCGGAACCGAGCCGTAGCCGTATGGGTTCCCGCTGAAGTCCGCGGCGATGGCGCCGTGCCGCCGGCCGGAGATGGAGAAGTGGCGCCGCAGCCCGTACTTCTGCACCTCGTGGTTGCGCAGCGTGGGGAACTGGTGCCGGGCGCGCCATTGCACGTGCGTGTTGGTCTCGTCGAACACGCCGTACACCAGCAGGCTCCGGTTCGTGTGCGCGGGCCCCCTGCCGATGACGTTGAGGGCCACGCGCGCGTCCATCGTCATCTCGCCGGCACGGTGGTAGCGCAGCCGCAACTTCACCTCTCGCGGCGGCTCGCTCAGCGCCACGCTGGTGCTGCCGCACACGCTCTTGGGGCCGCAGTCGGCCGGAACGTGGGTGTGGACCGTGCTGAGCTGAGACAGCGGTGTCCAGGGCAGCTCGAAGTGATCGGTGCGGACCGTGAGCTCGAGCTGGCTGTCGGGCCCCAGCCCCTGCTCGGCGTTGGCCCGGTAGAAGACGAAGAGCGTGTCCTCCTCCTCGAACCAGGCCACGTCCGCGAGCGAGAAGCCCGCGTTGATGTCGACGATCGGCACCTTGTCGCAGGAGGCGATCGTGACGGCAGTGATCCCGATGAGCAGCAGGCGCGCGCGATCCATCCCGGTCCACCCCACCTAGGCGATGATCTCCGCGAAGGAGACCTTCCCTCGCGCGACCTGCTTCTTCACGGCGGAGATCAACTCGTTCTGGCCGCGCCGCGCGGCCCGGAGCTGCTCCTCGCGCGAGACGAACGACATGTTGGCGCGGATGGCGTTCTGCATCGCCGGTGCGAGCCGCGCGATGAAGCTCTCCTGCCACGCGGGCTGCTGCACCGAGGACCAGCCGGCCAGCCCCCGGACGTCGACGTCGAGCAGCATGTCCCTCTGGAGCTCGTCGGGCAGCTTGAGCAGCATGTCACCGTAGAGGATGTCCTGGTACCAGAGCGGCAGCGCCCCGCCGGAGCGCTCCAGCGTCCGCGCGAACAGCGCACCGCGCTCGGAGGACTCGATCAGCGGCAACAGCACCGAGAGCGCGCCCGCGGCGTCGAACGGGCGGCCCCGATCCAGGATGCCCTGAGCCGGAGGCGCCGGGGGAATCGGCTTCCCCGCGCGCGCGGCGTCGAGCACCTCGAACAGGTGGACCGTCTCCTCCTTCGAGATGCGGTTGGACGCGAGCAGCTCGTTGGCGATCCGCACCCGCAGCTCGGGTGGAAGGATCCGCGCCACGTCCTGCTGACAGTCGGTGGGCACGTGCCCGAACAGCAGCGCCCCATGACGGGGCGACAGGCTCTCGATCAGGTGCGCCACGCCGTTGGAGCCGAACTCCTCGCGCAGGCTGCGGTACACCTCGGCGTCGGCCTGGGCCATCAGCGTGGAGGAGATGGCGTGCTGGTTCAGCACGCGGAAGAACTCCGCGTCCGAGAGCAGCGCCTTCTCGTCCACCGTCTTCAAGTACCCGGCGAACTCCACCTTGCGCACGGCGAGCTCACCGTCCGAAGTGAAGGCCAGGGGCAGCCGATCTCCGAAGACGAAGATGGCCTTGGCCAACAGCTCGAACTCGCCGGCCTTCAGCCAGTCGCGCAGCAGCTCCACCACCACGCTCTCGTCCTTGGCCAGCTCGGCCTGGGCGATCCGGTCGTTCCACAGCCGCTGCTGGGCCGTGACGAACGCCGTCTCCACGTCCGCCTGGGAAGGCGCCGGGTCCACCTCGTCCGCGGTCGGCTCCTCGGCCTTCGGGGGCGTCCCGGCCTCCGGTGCCTTGTCGAGCGAACCCGCCGCGAGCTGCGCCGCCAGCGCCTTCTCCTCGAGCGTCTCGCGCCCGAGGCGGCGCAGGGCCCAGATGATGGTCAGCGCCGCCATCGTCAGCATGATCAGCGCGATCATCCACGAGAAGTGCGGAAGCAGGCTGACCCAGAGCTCCCGCAGCGCGACGTCGGCCTGCCACGTCACCGGCGCGGGCGGCTCTACCGGCGCCACCGGCTTCTCCTCGACCTCGGGGGCCGGAGGCTTCGGGGGCTCGGGCAGAGGCGGAGACTCACGCAGTCCCGGAGAGATCGGCTGGAGGATCTGCCGGCCGACCTTCACCTTGAGCCACCCCTTCGACAGCCGCTGCTCGAGGCGCCGGACCAGGGCCTGGACGTCCTGGGTGGAGACCGACTTCTCGTGGGTGAACTCGCACTGCGCCTGCGTCAGGTACTCCTGCGGCGGCACGCTGCCGGGGCCTTCGGTCTGGCCGAGCCCGGGCAGCGAGCTGGTGCGCGGCATGTCGACGGTGACGTGGTCGCGGTAGACACAGCCCTTGGAGAAGCAGCGCTCGGGGGCGCAGTCCTGGGCCAGCGCGAGATCGAACTGGCTCTCGAGCGTGCGCAGCTCCAGGAGCACGGGCGCGGGGACATGGCCCTGAGGCACCGGTGCCGGCGCTTCAGGGAGGCTGGTGCCGGCCGGGGGTTGGGTCTGGGCCTGCGCCACGGCGCTCAACGCGACCCAGGCGACGAGGACGGCGAAGCGGCTCATCAGTAGATCCTCACGACGACACGGCGATGCCGGGCCAGGCGCTCGTCTTCACTCAGGCCCTTCAGCAGTTGCTCGGGGAGCGGCTTCGTCTCGGCGTAGCCCTCGACGCGGATGCGCGAGCGGTTGATCCCCACCTCTTCCAGCCGCTGCCGCACCACGATGGCGCGCGCGCTGGAGAGCTCCCAGTTGCTCGCGAACAGTCCACCGCTCATGATCGGTGTCGAGTCGGTGTGCCCCTCGACCGCGAAGTTGTAGTTGGACGAGTACGGCGCGAGCTCCTTCAGCATCGACGCCACGGTCTCCTCGAACTCCGGCCGGATCTTCGCCTTCCCCGAGTCGAACACGAGCCCGGAGTTGAGCGACACCTCCAGCCCCGCCTCGGTCACCGTGGTGGTCACGAGGTTCTGCAGGTTCTTGGCGGCGATCTGCGCCTCGAGCTCCTGGCGGATGGACTCCAGGCTCGCCGGGCTCTGCTTGCCGGAGATGCTCTGGGCGATCTGCTGCATCTTCATCTTGCTGAGGTTCGCCGCGGTCAGCAGCACCACGAAGAACAGCAGCAGGTTGGTGATCAGATCGGCATAGCTGAGGAGCCAGCTCTCCTCATGCGCCGCTTTGCGTCTTTGCATGGCTCACCTTCACCGCTCGCCGCGGGAGACGATCTCGTTGACGCTCTTCTCGCACCGCTCGAGCAACCCCAGGCGGTCATCGAGCAGCCCGTTGAGGAAGGTCCCGATCGGCCCGGCCACACCGGCGCCGAACGCCACGCCGTACAGGGTCGCGAGCAGGGCCAGCGACATCGCCGCGCCGATGTTGAGGTTCTCCGAGCTCATGTTGCGGAAGAGCTGGATCATGCCGGTGATGGTGCCCACCATGCCGAACGCCGGCCCCAGCTTGGCGAGCATCTCCCAGTTGTGGATCGCCGGCTGCCACCGGCTGATCTCCTCGTGCCGCAGCTCGGTGAACGTCTTGCTGCTGGAGGCCTCGTTCGCCCGGTTGAGGATCAACTCCAGCATCTGCTTCACCGCGGGGAAGCGGCTGTTCGCGGCCAGATCGACCGCCTGGCTGCGCTTGCCGTCACGCCACAGCGCGGACAACTGCTCGCGCTCGGCCTCCATGGCCCGGGTGGTCCGGCTGAACAGCGCCAGGCCGGGGATCAGCTCACGCAGGCACAGGACGGTGCGCCACACGGTGGTGTGGCTGGAGCTCACCAGCACCGCCGAACACGACCCGACCAACACCATCACCATGGCGTGGGCGTCGAACGCGGAGATGACCGCGTTGCTGCGATCCTTGAACCCGTACCAGATGATGAAGCCCAACAACACGAAACCGATGATCTGCACGAGGTGCTTCTCCTGTTACTGCTGGCGCTGGAGCTCTTCGAGCTTCTTGCGGACGCCCGGCTCACTCTCGATGGCTTCGACCTGCTCGTAGATTTCGATGGCCTTCTCGCGCTCCCCCATCATCAGGAGCAGCGAGCCCTTGGCCCGAAGGAACTCGGGGTGCGACTTGTAGCGTGCCAACACGGTCTCACACCACTCCAAGGCCAGGTGGTAGTTGCCCTCGCGGGTGGCCTGCTCCATCAAGGTGCGCGCACGGGTGATGCTCACCTCCGCCGCCGCTTCGTCGATGCGCAGACCGCGCGCCCGGTAGGCCTCGATGAGCGATTTGTCCGCCGCGGAGGGCGGCGGTGGCACCACCCGGCTTGCGGGGAGCGTCTTCACGTCGCCGTTGCCCGCGCCGTGCTCGATGACGATGCGCTGACCCGTGGCCAGCATGGGCACGTCCACCTCGGTCATCAGGTTGCCGTCGTTCCAGCGGACCTTCATCACCGTGGTCGAGCCGAAGCCGAAGGGCCGCACCAGCGTCCCCTCCTCCTTGAGCGCCTCGGGCTTCTTCGGCGGCGGCTCGACCAGGTAATGGGTGTAGTTCCGCGTCGCGCAAGCGGAGGCCAGGAGCGGCAGCAGGAGGAGCAGGAATCGGTTCATGGCAGGAAGGGCAGCGCGGTGATGTTCATGAGGGAGATCCCGATGCCGACTCTCCCGTTGGTGGACGCGGTGAAGGTGACGCCGTAGTTCGAGCTGGCGATCGGCACGCGCAACACGAAGACGGCGGTCAGCAGCGGATCGAGGACCTGGGTGGGCTGGCCGCTGATGCCGCTGGCGATGGCCGTGGGCACGCTCAGCAGGACCTTCCCGCCGACCATGAGGTTCATCGCGTTGGGGATGACGCGGTAGTAGGAGCCGCCCACGCCCACCAGCGGATCGAAGATGGAGAGGGTCAAGCCGGCGAGGTTCGCGTTGGTGTCGCCCCACTGCTCCGCCCAATCCAGGGAGACGTGCTGGCCGGGGTACATCGTCACGTCGAGGAACGTGTGGGTGAGGCTGTCTCCCCGCGCGCGCCGCTCCAGCTCCTCGGTGAGGGTGAAGTTGCGGCGGGTGCGGGTCAGCTCGGTGAGCCTCGGGTCGAAGTTCTGCACGAACACGATGCGGCTGTTGTGCAGATCGATGATGCGCAACGAAACGCCCTCGGGCGTCTCGTCGAGCCAGATCGCCGCCCGGGCCGGCGGAGCCGTTCCCCGTGCGTTCTCGTCCAGCCGGATGATCTCCTCGGCGCCCAGCGTGGTCGTGAACTGCTCGAGCCGGCCCTCCTCCACGTACAGGCGCGACGTCATGCACGCCTCGCAGGAGCGGAGCGCGGCGGAGCCGAACACGCGAACCAGGGCCTGCAACGCGGCGGCCGGGTACCAGGCCCTCGACTCCTCGAAAGCCGGCGAGACACTCACCACGATGGCGGGGGTCACGTCCTTCAACGCGCTCCCGCCCTCCCCCAGGCGCAGGGTGAGGGTCTCCTCCACGCGGGCGAGCGCCTCGCGCGAGGTGTCACGCTGGGCGAGGGCCACGGCCGGCAGCAACACGGCGAGCAGTGCGAGTGGCTTCAGAAGCAAAACGTCACCTCCGCGCCCACCGTGTGGAACTTCAGGATGCCGAGCAGGTTCAGGTGGGTACCGATGGAGGGCGCGGTGTCGAGCGCTGGCGCGGACTCGAGGAACACCGAGGCCGCGATGCGGTTCCCGACGCGCAGCTCGAGCCCGATCGGAAACGCGGCGAAGGTGGCGTGGGGCTCGATGAGCAGCGACGGGATGTCGGAGAGGACATCCTCCAGGTTCAGCACCTCGCTCCGGAACACCCGCGCCCCCTGCCCGTGGATGGAGATCACGGAGCCGCCCAGGAAGAGGTAGAGATCCGGCTGGGTGAGCGAGGCGACCGAGCCGGTGAGCAGGCGGGAGATACGCGCCTGCCCCATGAAGCCCGTGTGCAGTTGGGGCATCCAGGTAACACCCAACGAGAAGGTACCGGTCCAGGCTCGCGCCTGGGTGAGCGCCACCTCGGCCCCGGCCTGGAGCCAGATGAAGGGCATCGCCGCGATGGGGCCCGCGCTGGGGGGCGAGGCGTAGCTCCGCACCGCGAAGCGCAACGGCACGGTGAACACGCCGCGGCCCTGCAGGGCATCGAGGTACTCCTTCCGCGCCTCGGCCGCGCTCTTGAGCTGGTCCCCCGAGCGCAGCAGCGCCGCCGACGACGTGGAGGTCGTGAGGGTCCGCGCGTGGATGATCGGAAGCGCCGGCTCTAGCGAGGTGATGCGGGCGCGCAGCACCAGCGCGCTGCCTTCCGCCTCGAAGTCGAGGAAGATCGCATGGCGCGCACCGGAGAGCGCCCCCGCGGCGGCCAGCGCTTCCGGCTGGTCCACCCCCCGGGAGACGATCGTCCCCTTCGCGCCCGAGTGCACCACCACCGCGGTGCACTGCGGGCAGTGCGCCAGGGTCACCCGGGTGCGCGGGTTCTTCACCACCAGCTCGGCGAAGTGGTTCTCGATCAGGGCGGCCAGTCCACTGCCGAAGCCCACCGGCACGGTGACATCGGCGAGCACCACCGGTGTCTCCAGCTCGAACACCGGCTGCCGCGTCCAGCCGTAGACGAGCTCGTCGAGCAGATCGTACGCCTGCAGCTGGATCTGCCCCGCCACCTCCGCGCGGAGCTTCTCCATCTGCGCCCGCTGCGCCTCGGCGACCTCCGGGGACACCCCCGCCCACGCCGGCGAGGAGACCAGCGCGAGCGTGAGGGCGAGAAGCGCCGGCCTCATCGCAGCCATCTCCACTCTCCCTTCAGACACAGCCCGGCGTGGAGCTGCGTCTCCCGTTCGTCGATCAGCATGATCCCCAGGAACGCGTCGTTCTCGCCGAGCGCACGTTGAGCGAAGTAGCGCTTGCACGCCAGCGGGTAGGCATCCTTCGGCGCCATCCGGCCGAGCACCACGATGTCGCCCGCGGCGAGGACCGGAACCTTGTCGGAGACCCTGCGTCCCTGCTCGGCGAGCTCGGTGCGCGCCGCCACCGAGATCTTCGCCGCCACCTCGGGCTGGGGATAGAAGGCGTCCACGTGCCAGGTGAGCCCACCCTGCCCCAGCGCGCTGGCGACCTCGGCGAGCTCTCCCACCGACTCGCGCAGCGAGGAGAGGATGACCTCGTCGCGCTCCGGCCGCTCTCCCTGGCTCATGATGCGCCGCGTGCAGACGAGCGCATCGGACTCCTGGTTCGCCAGGCGCGCGGGCGGCGCGGGGATCTCACCCGGGTGGAGCTCATGCGCCCGCTGCTGGCTCATGCGCGAGCAGTCGAGGTTGCGCGCCTCGGACTTGCCGTGCCAGATGCCGGGCGCGGGATCGTACGGGCGCCCCGAGGACACCGAGAGCTGCACCAGGAGCAGGACGAGCAGGGTCTCCATCACGGCACCGTACCCGTCTGGCGTGGGTCGCCCCCGCCCTGGGGACGAGGCTCGAAGGAGCGCAGCACGTCGGCCCGGACCCGCGCGTTGAAGGCGAGCTGGCTCAGCTGTGCGTAGAAGTCACGCGAGAAGTCCCGCGACGCCGCCTCGCCCGTGATCTCCTCCTCCGGCGGGCGCACGACGGCATCCAGCACCCAGTTCACGCCCCAGACTCCGGCGCCGAAGTACTCGATGAAGCGCGCCTTCAGGCTGTCGGAGGCGAGCACGAACCCGCTCGCGTCGCGAATGGTCACGTCCTGCGCGACGCTGTACTCCGTGACGGCCGGCACGATGGTGAGGGAGATGACCGTGAGGGCCCACAGCACGCCGCTGGACTCCTTGTGGAGGAGCCGCGACGTCAGATCGACGACCAGGTCGGGCGGGGTGCCGTCCTGGAAGCTCCGCGACGGCCTGCCACTTCGTGACACGTCGGTTTCGACCCGCGCGCCCTGGTTGCGGAACAGCGAACCGACCTTGCGGCAGAGGAGATCGGTGTCGCTCGCATTGAGGTAGTCCCCCGGAACGCAGCGCACGAGCAGGCGCATGCCCTCGAAGTTCGCGAGCTGCGGATCGACGATCGACGGGCGCTGCAAGGAGCTGAGCGGCTGGTACACGGTGGTGGTGACGCAGCCGGAGAGCAGCACGCCCAACAGCAGCACCCAGCCCGCTTCACTCGCCCTGCGCCCGGATTTCACAGCACGGCTTGTCATGTGGTCGACGACTTTATGCAACTGTTGCGCCGACGCCTATAGGAAGAACACCGAGGCGAGCTGTGCGCTTCAAGCGCAACGAGCCGTGACACGGATGTCACACGGGCCTTCATGGCCGGGCGCGACCCTATCAGAATCCTGAACCCGGCGAGACGTCTGCTCCGTTCCCTGGGCACATGCCGCTGGCCCCGCCCCTCGCGTGTACCTCATGCCGCCGCTTCCTCGGTGGCGGCCACCCGGGTATGCGCCAGCGCGGCCAGCGCTCCCGGGCCCTCCACCCCGTACACCTCGAAGTCCGACGCCGGCTCGAAGTTGCGGCGCACCAGCCCGCGCAGCACCTTGCCGGGCCCCACCTCGATGAAGGTGCGCGTGCCCGCCGCCATCATCCCGGACATCGTCCGCGTCCACAGCACCGGCTCGGCCATCTGCGCCAGCACCTGGCCGGCGATGCGCTCCGGGTCGGACTCCGTCTCTCCGGTGGTGTTGAGGTAGAGCGGGACGCGCGGCGGGCGGAAGTCGACCCGGCAGAGCGCATCCAGGAAGCGCTCGCGCGCCTCGTGCATCAGCGGGCTGTGCCAGGGGCAGCTCACCCGGAGCATCACCGGCTGGCCTCCCAGGCGCGAAGCCAACGAGGCCACCGCGTTCAGGGCCTCCACCTCTCCGGACAGCACCGTCTGCATGGGCGCGTTGTAGTTGGCCACTCGCAGGCTGTACCGGCCCCGCAGCGAGCCCACCAGCTCCTCGACGGCCACCGTGGTCAGCCCTCCCACGGCCAGCATGCCACCCGGGTGGCGCCGCGCGGCCTCGTCCATCAGCCGTCCGCGCACGGCCGCCAGGTAGAGGGTCTCCTCTTCCGTCAGGACTCCCGCGGCGCACAAGGCGGCGAACTCGCCCAGGCTGTGCCCCGCCACGCTGTCCGGCTCATGGCCCGCGTCCCTGAGCAGCGCCAGGCAACCCAGGGTGATGGCCGTCAGCGCCGGCTGGAGCACGTCCGTGCGCTCCAGCTCATCGCCCGGGCCCTCCCAGCAGAGCCGGGACAGGGGCAACCCGCTCACCTCCTCCGCCTGCTTCAGGATGCGCAGGGCCTGCGGAAAGGCACCGCACAGCTCCCGGCCCATTCCGATCCGCTGCGAGCCCTGTCCCGGAAGGAGCCAGGCCGTCAGGGTGGAGTTCTTCGACGCAGTCATCACATCTCCTCGCTCAAGGTCCGTTCAGGAAGAGCCTTTCAGCGGGGAATGTGACGGGCGATGGGCAGCGCCAGTGCAAGCAGGAGAAGCAGGCAGGCGCGGACTCCACCTCGTCACTGCGTGGGGCAGGGCCCGTCTATTCCATAGCAACCCCGTCTTGGAAAAGGATCCCCATGCCCATCACCGCCGCCATCCCTTCCCTCTCCCTCCACGAGGATCACAACCGGGCGCTCCAGATCATCGCCCGCTCCCTGTTCCGCGAGCTGAGGGCTCATGGCTACACGCCCCACCACGTCATCAGCCTCAGCACCGAGCTCATCGAGCTCGTCACCGACGGGTTGAAGGGCGCAATGCCCGAGCCCGGCACCCCTTGAAACATGGACGGAGCCGGCCCGCTGTGGACGTCCCAGGCTTCACGGCTGGGAGGTCCGGCGGCCCGGCCCTTGGATCCGCGGCACGCCAGCCCGCTCAGGGCAGCCCGTACTGGAATCCCACGGAGACGGTGTTCGCCACCCCCTCCGAGCCAAGCCACTGACGGGAGTAGTCGAGCCCCAGACGCAGGTTGTAGCCGGAGAAGAAGTGGGACACGGACACGTCCAGGCCCCGGACGTCCGAGAGCTGCGGCTGGAGGCGGCTCGCGAAGGCTTCTTCCCAACGGAGCCCGAGCTGCGTGCGGCCGGCACCGAGCTTCAGCGGGGGAATGTACGCGGCCGTGATGGCATAGGCCCGCTGGTAGTTCCGGTGCTCGTCGTAGTGGTAGTAGGCCAGGTCGAGCGTGGCCGTGCCCATGCTCCCGAAGTTCTTCTCCGCGAACAGGTCCGCCGTCACCGCCAGGAGGTCATCGACCTGCTGCGACACGGGCGCGTCCGCCGGCGGAGGAGGCGTGCCCAACGGAGGACCGGGCGTCCACGTGCGCCCGTCGTGCTGGTACTGCATCGCCACTCCGAGCGCGAGCACGTCCTTCTCTCCGAGGTAGGAGCTCGACACGAAGTAGCCGGGTTCACGGCCCAGGAGGCTGACGCTCAGGCGTCCCGACAGGCGCGGGCCCGCGTCGCGGTTCTCCAGCTGGTGCACCATCAGCTGATACTTGAACAGCCCCTCGGACAGGGAGCCCCAGACGGAAATACCGGTGTCACGCCCGAAGAGACCGTTCTCTCCGCCAACGCGGCGCACACCGCCGTAGAAGCCCGGGTAGTTCCAGATGAGGTTCCGGAACGGGCCGCTGAGATTGAAGCGATCGAAGGGCACGACGAACCGGCCCACCCAGATCTGCAGCGGGTCGGCCAGCTTGAACATGCCCACGGCGTCGAGCACCCGCACCTGCGCGGAGTCGAAGCTCTCCGCGGAGCCGACCCCGCTGAAGGCATACGAGAACCACGGGGTGAGCTGCCCGCTCACGCCCGGAACGGCCAGGATGGACTCGAAGCGGTAGTCATCCAGGAAGGCGTCATGCTTGCCCTCGGCCAGCGTGTTCACCCGGACCTGGAGGTGAAAGTCCAGCGGAGACGGCTTGGGGGCCGGGGCCGGCTTCGCCTCCTCCGCCACCGCTGCGTCGAGCGGAGCCATCAGCAGCGCCATCATCGCGGGAACCGTCAGGCTCGTCATGGCTCGAATACGATTCATGGACACGGGCTTTCTCCGGGGAGCAACGGTTCAGATGGTCTTGAGCTTCATGACGTGGGTCTGATCCATGAACCCCTTCGCGAAGTAGGCCTTCGTGTAGTCCTTGTTCATGTGCTCCCGCAGTGCTTCCCGGCTCTTGAAGATCTCCCACAGCACGAACCTGCCGGGGTTCTCCAGGTCCTCGAGCACCTGGAACATGATGCAGCCAGGCTCCTTGACGGTCTCCGCCACCACCTCTCGCAGCGCGGCCTTGAGCTCGGCTTCCTTGCCGGGCTTCGCGCTGATGAGCGCCGTCATCTCCAGTCGTTCATCCGTCATGGAATGTCCCCCGCTTGTCAGCGGCCGATGCCCTGCATCGCCGCTTCCGGGTAGCGTGCTCCCACCACCTGGCCCACGTCGATAGCACTGGAGAGCCGGTCGACCTCGGCGGTACTGAGATGGACAGAGCCCGCGCCGAAGTTTTCAATCAAATACTTCTCCCTGCGGGTGCCGGGAATGATGTGGATGTGCTCCCCACGCGCAAGCACCCAGGCCAGGGCAATCTGTGATGGAGTGCACTTCTTCTCGGCCGCGAACGCCTCGAGCTTCTCCACCAGGGCGAGGTTGCGGTTGAAGTTGTCTCCGGCGAAACGTGGCAGGAACTGCCGGGCATCCCCGCCCTTCCTGACGTCGTCGGGCTTGAGGGTCGCGGTGAGCAGGCCCCGGCTCAGCGGGCTGTACGCCACGAAGGCCACACCGAGCTCCTTGCACGTGGGCAGCAGCTCGGCCTCCGGGTCTCGCGACAGCAGCGAGTACTCCGACTGGACGGCGGCAATCGGGTGGACCTCGTGCGCCCGCCGCAACGTCTCCACGCTGACCTCGGACAGCCCGAGCGCCCGGACCTTGCCGGCCGCCACCAGCTCGGCCATGGCCCCCACCGTCTCCTCGATGGGCACCGACGGATCCCTCCGGTGCACGTAGTAGAGATCGAGGTACTCCACGCCCAGCCGCTCCAGGCTCCGGTCGCAGGCCTCGCGGACGTACTCGGGGCGCCCATTCACGCCACGAGCCAGGCCCCCTGCCCCGTCGCGCACGATGCCGAACTTGGTGGCCAGGAACACCTTCTCGCGCGGAACGTTCTTCACGAAGCGCCCGAGCAGACGCTCGTTGGCACCGTTCCCATACATGTCGGACGTGTCGAAGTGCACGTATCCCAGCTCGAGGGCCCGGGAGAGGATCCGGAGGTTCCCGGCCTCGTCCGACGGCCCGTAGAACTCACTCATGCCCATGCAGCCGAGTCCCACCCTCGGCACGGTGCGCTTGCCCAGGGTTCCCAGTGGCACGGTCTTTCGAGTCTCAGTCATCGCTTCTCTCCCATGAGTCCGGCGCCGGGATGGACGGGACTCGATTCGAGCTTCCGAGAGGAGCCGAGCGCGCCGAGCACGAGTGTGCCGAGCGTCGCGGCTCCGGCGGCGGCCATGACGCCCTTCCAGCCCCAGCGCTGCCAGACCGGACCGAGCGCATAGCTGCCGAGGCTGCCACCCGACAGGCAGCTCAGCAGATAGAGCGACGAGGCCGCCCCCATCTGCCGCGGCTGGATGGCGGTGGTGACGTCGTAGAACACCGCGGGCTGGCAGGCGTACACGCCGGTGTAGAGCACCAGCACGCCGAACATCACCGCGAAGACGTTGTGGAACACCAGCATGATGCCGAACGAGGCGAGCACCATGACCACGCCCGCGCGCACCACCCGGTTGACGCCGTAGGTCTGCGCCAGCGCTCCGGCCTTGGGCGCGATCACGGCGCCACCAACGCCGGCCAGGCTGAGCCAGCCAATCTGCCCCACCGTCAGGCTGAACGGCGGTTTGACGAGGTAGAACGTGAGGAAGGTCAGCGTGCCCAGGTAGGCGAAGAACAGCAGGAACCCCGCCAGGTAGCGGCGGATGATGTGCGGCATGGTCAACAGCTTCAGCGTCCGCGCGTACTGCCCCGCCAGCGAGGGCTTCTCCCCGGGGATGGGGAGCAGGACCCGGGCGCGGAACAGCGCGACCGCCAGCAGCAGGACCGGCACGCTGTAGCCGATCATGGCATGACGCCAGCCGAAAGAGCCGGTGAGGATGCCGAGCACCGTGCGGCCGACAATCAACCCGGTGACGGTGGCGCTCAGGCACAACCCCAGGTAGGCGCCCGCCTTCCCCTGGGGCGCGATCCGCGTCATGTACGGGAACATGGGGCTGACAAGCCCCGCGGCGAACACGCCAATGAGGCTCATCCCGACGTTGAAGATCGTGAAGCTCGGCGCCAGCCCGCACAGGGCGACGCTCCCCGCCAGACCGAGTGCGCTGAGCATGGCCATGCGGGTGAGGTTCATCCGGTCCGTGAGCGGCCCGAGCAGGAAGAACGCGATGGCGTACGCCAGGCTGCAGTAGCTGAACGAGACGCGAACCGCGGTGGTCTCGATTCCGAAGTCCGCACCGATGTTCTGGAAGATGGGTTGCACCATCACGATGGAGCCCAGCGCCAACAGGATGGCCGCACACGGCGTCAGGGCCGCCCACTTCGTGCTCTTGTCATGGGTCATGGCTGCCCTCGGGTATCGAGCCCCTCGAAGGGGGAAGGTCCGGACTTGAGCTGGGCGTGGACGTCGCCACCCAGACCGTGATGGCCAATGGCGCCCCCGAAGCTCATCTGGGGGCTCATCCACAGCACGATGACGTCGATGATGCGATTGGCGTCCGGGCCCGTGGGGAACGGGTTGGGCATGCGCGCGAAGTAGGTCGCACGCCCGTTCGCGTCGGGGATGAACACGTTGGGGATCCCCAGCGGACCGGGACGCTGGGGATCATTGGGCCGGATCTCGTGCCGGCGCAGCGCCATGATGGTGTACAGGCTGTGGGGAATCATGCCTTCGAACTCGAAGGAGAAGTCCGCGTAGGTGTCCGCGACCTCCACCGTCATGGTGCCCCTGGCCTTGCACCACTGGCCGAGCGTGATGGGTGACGTGATCTTCCGGCCATCCATGGGCCGGTAGTCCGGAATGTACGCCTCATGGAGCGGGAGCGACGGGCGCACGATGGAGTGTGCGTCCGGCGCCTGCTCGGGCGCGAAGACACACGGGTAGTTGTTGCACGCGAGCGGCAGGGACACCGTGTAGAGCACGGCATCGCTGCTCGCCAGTTCATCCGAGGACAGGTACCGGATCACCTTGTACGGGAGCAGCTTGCCGAACTCGGGCACGGGGCTCTGTGCCGAGACGATGGCCGCACTCCACTTCATCGTCAGGTCTTCCTGGATCACGTTCCCGATGACGATGAAGTTCCCATCCTTGTCCATGATTTCACTCGGTGGATAGGGAGGGCCCTGGGTGGTCAGCTTGAGATTGGACGTGTGTGTCGTGGTCATGGCTCGTCTCTCGTCCGTGCCGCTCAGTGCCCCGCCAACACGCGCCAGTTGCGCTTCCGGGCGACCTCGAGCATTCCCGGGGAGTCCCCCACGACGACGGGGTTCCCGACCTTCTCCATGAAGCAGAGATCGGAGACGTGGTCGCCGTACGCGAAGCAGGAGTCCAGCGGGATGCCGCGCCCGTCGATGTAGCGGAGGATGGCGTCCCACTTGCCGTCCCCGATCACCTGCTGCAGCAGCCTGCCCGTGTAGACGCCGTCCTTGACCTCCAGCTCGGAGCAGATGAGCCGGTCCGCGCCCACGTACTCGCGGATGGGGCCGAGGATGTCCTCGAACGACCCGGAGACGAGCACGAGCTCCGCGCCACGCTTCCGGTGCTCCTGCTGCTCGGAGTACGCGGCTTGGACGAACATGTCACCCCGCGCCATGAGGTCCTGCATCCACGTCCTGGCGATCTCCCGCAGTTCCGCCTGGGAGATGCCCGCGAACATCTCGTAGAAACGCCTGTTGAGCGCCACCCGGTCCGCGGTGGGCGTGTTGCCGTCCTTGATGGCCTGGAACTCCTTGCGCTTCTGATCCACGCTGGGATTGGCCGCGTAGGGCGACTCGTACAGGAAGTAGTCCATGAACGTGATCATGCTCTTGAAGCGGATCAGCGTTTCATCGACATCCGAGAACACGATGTACTTGTTGGTCATTGCGGTGGGGCTCCTGCTCAGGCGTCGACTTCGTTGATGGGAGAAAGGCTGGGGGAGTGCTTCACGAGCGCCATGCGGGACAGGAGTCCCTCACGCGCGCTCAACAGGGCCTTGTCGAAGGCCGCGTACTTGATGACGCATTCGGTGATGGGCACGCCGACCTGGAAGAACTCGACCTTGATGTCGAGGAACACCGACCCCGACTGGCGCGTGTCACCGCGCTCCGCCAACACCTTCATCGTGATGTCGGTCGGCAGGGGGAAGCCGAACGTGTGGTACGTGATGTTGTACTCGTTGAGCACGAAGTAGTAGGGGCGGCCGATCTGCTCCAGCCAGAAGCGCTCGGTCGCGGCCAGCAGCATCTGCCGCGATGCCTCGAAGAACACCACGCCCTGGAGGTGGTGACCCGTGACGTGGTCGCTCATCTCCGCGCAGTCATCGTCCAGCACCAGGTGGCAGCGATACAGATCCGCGGCCTCGTCCTTGTACGGCGTGGTGATGATGGTGTTGTAGTTGAAGTGCTTGTGGGTGTACTTGCCCGGGCACCGGTCGCGGATGCGGGCCTCCTGGATGGTGACCAGGGAGCGTGCGGCGCTGCGCTGGATGCGCTCCTCGAGCAGGCCCAGGCGCTCCAAGGAGACGCCCTGCCCCACGATGAGGGCGTGCGGCCGGTGGACCGCGTTCTTCTCCAGCAGCTTCTCGAGGTTGGAGACGGTCATCACCCCCGGGTTCTCATTGGAGAAGGTGACGAACTTGTCCCCCACCACATGAAGCACCTGCGTCGTGTCCCGGCCGAGCGACTCGGGTGGGCGAGCAAGCGGACCAGCGCCAGCGCTCTCTACTGAGGCGCCGCCAGGCCGCGGATGAACCGTCTGGGAGGAGGAATGAGGTTGTTGATCAGATGGGAGCATGGGGCCTCTGTTGATGGAGGGGACCCGGCGGGGTTTGTGACGACATCTGGCCCGCCGAAAGCGCCTCTCCTGCGTTGAGGGACTGAGCGGAACTTTGTGACGGCGTCTTGCCGCGCACCGCGAACATTCCGCTGCTCCATCACATCGTCGGCATCTCCACTCTTTCGCTTCGTCTCTTCAAAAAGGGGTGAGCGAAGATGGCCGATGTACAGTGGTTGCTGGAGCGACTGGAGTCTCACGGCACGCGGCCCGCGATGATCTGGGACGATGCCGAGGTCACGTACGCCGCGCTCGTGCGGCGGGTGAACAGCTGGCTCGCGGAGCTGAAGGCGCGCTCGTTGGAGCCGGGTATGACGGTGGCGCTGAAGGGGGACTACAACCCCGAGACCTGCGCCCTGCTCATCGCCCTGGTGTTGAACCGCAACATCGCGGTGCCGCTCGCGCCGACCGTCAAGACATTGAAGGAGTTCCTGGAGATCGCCGAGTGCGACGCGATGTTCGAGTTCGACGGCACGGAGTTGAACGGGGTGACGCGGCTCACGCCCGCGACACAGCACCCGCTGAACGCGCAGCTCAAGCGCCAGGGCTCTCCGGGCCTCATCCTGTTCAGCTCCGGCTCGACGGGGAAGAGCAAGGCGTCGCTGCTCGACTTCGAGAAGCTGCTGCGGAAGTTCCAGAAGGCCCGCGCCGGGTCGCGCACCTTGAGCTTCCTGCTGCTCGATCACATCGGCGGCATCAACACTCTACTGCATGTGCTGACGTCGGGCGGGACCGTCGTTCCGCTGCGTGAGCGCTCGCCGCAGGCGGTCTGCGGCGCCATCGCCAGACATCGGGTCCAGCTCTTGCCCACCACCCCCACCTTCCTGAACCTGCTGCTCATGTCGGAGGCGTATCGCCAGTGCGACCTGTCGTCGCTGGAGATGATCACCTACGGCACGGAGCCCATGCCGGCCGCCACCCTCAAGCACCTCCACGAGGTGTTCCCGCACATCAAGCTCAAGCAGACCTACGGGCTGTCGGAGCTGGGCATCCTGCAGACGAAGTCGAAGGACGACGCGTCGCTCTGGGTGAAGGTGGGTGGTGACGGCTACGAGGTGAAGATCGTCGACAACATCCTGTGGATCCGCTCCGAGTCGGCGATGCTCGGCTACCTGAACGCGCCCTCCCCTTTCACCGAGGATGGCTGGTTCATCACCGGCGACGCGGTGGAGGTGGATGGCGAGTACATGCGCATCCTCGGCCGCAAGTCGGAGCTCATCAACGTAGGCGGTGAGAAGGTCTATCCCTCCGAGGTGGAGAGCGTCCTCCTCCAACTCCCCAACGTGGCGGATGTGACGGTCATGGGCCGGCCGAGCCCCATCACCGGCCATGTCGTGGTGGCGAGGGTCGTGCTGCGCGAGACCGAGGACCCGATGGCGCTCACGAAGCGGCTGCGCCAGTTCTGCCGGAGCCGCCTCGCTCCCTACAAGATTCCCGTGGCGGTCGAGGTGGTCCAGGGCCAGCTCCACGGGGACCGTTTCAAGAAGGCTCGGGCTGCCTAACACGCATCAGGAGAAGTGAATCGTGTCTACCAACGCAGAGAATCGTTCCAAGGTCGTCATCGTCAGTGGAGGCAGCCGCGGGCTGGGCCAGGCGCTCGTCACCGGCTGCCTCGAGCGGGGCTACACCGTGGCCACGTTCAGCCGCTCGGAGAGTCCCTTCATCAAGACGCTCACCCAGCAGGATCCCGAGCACGAACGCTTCCTGTGGGAGCCGGTGGATGCGACCGACCCCGCCGCGCTCAAGGCGTTCGTGAGCCGGGTGGCGTCGGCCTACGGCCGGGTGGACGCGCTGATCAACAACGCTGGCGTGGGCATCGACGGCATCCTGCCCACGATGCGCACCGCGCAGATCGAGCAGGGCATCGACCTGAACCTCAAGGCCAGCATCTACCTCATCCAGGCGTGCTCGAAGCAGATGCTGCAGCACTCGTCGGGCTCCATCATCAACATCTCCTCGGTCAACGCGGTGCGCGGGCACTCGGGGGTCGCCGTCTACAGCGCGACGAAGGCCGCCCTCGATGGCCTGACGCGGAGCCTGGCCCGCGAGCTGGGGCCGAAGCACATCCGCGTGAACTCCGTGGCACCGGGCTACTTCGAGAGCGAGATGGTGGCCGACCTCACGCCCGAGGCCAGGCAGCGCATCATCCGCCGCACGCCCCTGGGCCGCCTGGGCACGGCCGACGACATGGCCCATGTCGTGCTGTTCCTCTTGTCACCGCAGGCTTCTTTCATCACCGGTCAAACCATTGTCGTCGACGGGGGTATCACATGCTGAATCAGGTTCCGAGCAAGCAGGAGATCCAGAAGCTCATCGAGGAGAACATCCGTCAGATCCTCGAGGAGAAGGCCCTCCATGACGGCGAGCTTCCCGAGATCGGCCTGGAGGACCGGCTCGGTGCCGAGCTGGGACTCTCCTCCCTCGACCTGGCGCAGCTCGTGGCCACGCTCGAGATGCACCTGAAGGCCGATCCCTTCCAGGAGTTGGTGCCCATCACCAGCATCCGCACCGTGGCCGACCTGTGCGGCGCCTACGAGAAGTTCTTCTCCGGCGACACGACCGACCAGGACCAGATGGACGCGCTGCTCGCGAGCAAGCGCCGCGCCGAGGCCCGGCGCAACAACAACCGGTCCTGATCCACCTGCAACTCCTCCCCCACTGACTTCGCACGAGACACACTGTTATGAGCGGCTTTGACAACCTGAAGGGCGTCGCAATCATTGGCATGGCGTGCCGTTTCCCTGGAGCCAAGGACCTCGACGCGTTCTGGAGGAACCTGTGCGAAGGCAGGGAGTCCATCACCTTCTTCAGCCGGGAAGAGCTGGCTGAAGCGGGTGTGCCCGCCCACCTCCTGGACAACCCCGGCTTCGTTCCCGCCTCGCCCTGCATCGAGGGCGTGGATCAGTTCGACGCCGGGTTCTTCGGTGTCACCGGGCGCGAGGCGAGCCTCATGGACCCCCAGCAGCGCCTCTTCCTGGAGGTGGCGTGGGAGGCCTTCGAGGACGCGGGCTACCACCCCGAGTCCGTCGGCGTCCCGGTGGGCGTGTTCGCGGGCTCCGGGGGCGTGGTCACCAGCTACCTGGCCGCGTACCAGCAGCGCGCCCCGGAGCTGCTCGGGCCCACGGGCAGTCTGCAGCACATCGGCAACGACAAGGACTTCGTCGCCACCCGCGTCTCGTACAAGCTGGACCTGAAGGGCCCCAGCATCAACATCCAGACCGCCTGCTCCACCTCGCTCGTCGCGCTGCACCTGGCGTGCAGGAGCCTGCTCGAGGGCGAGTGCGACATGGCGCTGGCGGGTGCCTCCACCATCCGCTTCCCGCACAAGAATGGCTACGTGTACCAGAGCGAGGACATCCTCTCTCCGGACGGGCACTGCCGCGCCTTCGACGAGAAGGCCCAGGGCACCATCTTCGGCAGCGGAGTCGCCACCGTCCTGCTCAAGCCCCTGCGCGCGGCCATCGAGGATGGTGACCACGTGTACGCGGTCATCAAGGGCAGCGCCATCAACAACGACGGCGGGCAGAAGGTCAGCTACAGCGCGTCGAGCGTGCCGGGCCAGGCGACGGCGATGCTCGAGGCCATGACGGTGGCCGACATCTCGCCCGACACCCTCGGCTACGTGGAGTGCCATGCCACCGGCACCACGGTGGGAGATCCGCTGGAAGTCCAGGCGCTCACCCGCGCGTTCCGCACCGGCACCCAGCGCAAGGGCTTCTGTGGCATCGGCTCGGTGAAGACCAACGTCGGCCACCTGGAGCAGACCGCCGGCATGGCGGCGCTCATCAAGACGGCGCTGACGTTGAAGCACCGCCAGATTCCGCCCACCATCAACTTCGAGAAGCCGAACCCGAAGCTGGGGCTGGCGACCAGCCCCTTCTACATCCAGACCGAGCTCACCGAGTGGAAGGCCAGCGCCGAGCATCCGCGGCGCGCGGGCCTCAATGGCCTCGGGTTGGGCGGGACCAATGCCTTCGTGGTGCTCGAGGAGGCGCCGGAGCAGGCGGCGAAGGCCCGCGCCCCGGTGGACCGTCCCGTCCACACGCTCGCGCTGTCGGCGCGCGGCGAGGCGGCCCTGGCGCAGAGCGCGGAGCGTTTCGCCCGGTACCTCGCGTCCCACCCCGGCGCGGAGCTCGCGGACGTCTGCTACACCGCCAGCACCAGCCGCTCGTACTTCGGGCACCGGCTGGCCGTCTCCGCCAGCACGGTGGAGGAGCTCGCGGCTCGCCTGGCGAGCGTGGGCGGGGAGACGCTCGCGCCGGGCGTGGCGAAGGGCAATGGCAAGGCCCGCCCCGTGGTGTTCCTGTTCACGGGACAGGGCGCGCAGTACCCGGGCATGGCCGCCGAGCTGTACCGGACGCAGCCCGTCTTCCGCGCGGCCCTGGACGAGTGCGACACCCTGTCCCGGCCGCACCTGGACCGGCCGCTGCTGAGCGTGCTGTTCGCCGAGGGTGAGGACGCTCAACGGGTGAACGAGACGGGCTACACCCAGGTGTCCCTGTTCGCGGTGGAATACGCGCTGGCGATGCTGTGGCGCTCCTGGGGCATCAAGCCGGACGTGGTGATGGGCCATAGCGTGGGCGAGGTGACCGCGGCCTGCGTGGCGGGCTGCATGAGCCTGGCGGACGCGCTGAAGCTCATCTCGCACCGGGGCCGCCTCATGCAGAGCCTGCCGCGCACGGGCGGCATGGCGGCGGTGTTCGCCTCCGAGGAGAAGGTGCTCGAGCTGATCGCTCCCCACGGAGAGCGCCTGTCCATCGGCGCGAGCAACGCGCCCGGCAGCACCGTCGTGTCCGGCGAGAAGGCGGCGCTCGCCTCGCTGCTCCAGACCCTGACGAGCCAGGGCATCGGGTTCAAGGAGCTGGTCGTCTCCCACGCCTTCCACTCGGCGCAGATGGACCCCATCCTCGACGCGCTCGAGGCGGTCGCCGCGGGGATCCGCTTCCGCAAGCCGTCCATCAAGCTGGTGTCGAACCTCACCGGCACCTTCATGGAGGAGGCCCCCACGGCGCGCTACTGGCGTGACCACGCGCGGGGGGCCGTGCGCTTCGCTCGCGGCATGCAGACCCTGCGCGAGGCCGGTTACAAGCTGTTCCTGGAGGTGGGGCCGGGCTCGAGCCTCCTCGGCCTGGGGCGGCAGTCCGTCACCGACGAGCCGGCGCAGTGGCTCGCGTCGCTCAGCCGCCAGAAGAGCGACTGGGAGGTGCTCTCGGAGAGCCTGCGGGCCCTGTACGTGGGCGGATACGCGGTGGACTGGCGCGGGTTCGACCAGCCCTACACGCGCCAGCGCCTGTCGTTGCCCACCTACCCCTTCCAGCGCAAGCGCTACTGGGTGAGCGAAGCGCGCCCCACGAGCACGGCCCAGCGCAACAGGAATGGCCACCCGCTGCTCGGTGAGCGCCTGCGCTCCACGCTGAAGGAGGCGCAGTACGAGGCCCACTACAGCCTGGAGGAGCTGGCGTACCTGGATGACCACCGCATCTTCGGCCTGCCGGTGCTGCCCACCACGGCGGCCCTGGAGCTGGTGACGACGGGCGCTCGCGCGCACTTCGGCGTTGACGACGTGGAGATGGGGAACTTCCTCTACCGCGAGGCCATGGTCCTCCCCGAGGACGGCAGCCGCGTCGTTCACCTGGTGATCTCTCCCGAGTCGGAGGAGCGGGCCACGTTCAAGGTGTTCAGCACCGACGAGCGTCCGGGCGCGCCCTGGATTCATCACATCGACGGGGAGCTCAAGCCCCGGCGTGGCGCGGGCGGCGAGCAACCGGCGTCCCTGGCGGCCCTGCGCGAGCGCTGCGCGAAGCAGATTCCCATCGACCGCTACTACCCCGCCATCCGCGCCATGGGCCTGGAGTACGGCCCGGCATTCCGTGGCATCCAGGAGCTGTGGCAGGGAGAGGGCGAGGCCCTGAGCCGTGTCCGCCTGCCGGAGCACGTATCGGCCCAGCCCTACACGCTCCAGCCCGCATTCCTGGACGCGTGCCTCCACATCTACGCCTCGCTGGCCGAGGCCCATGGGGACTTCACCGTGCCGCCGGAGGACCTGCAGCGCACGTTCCTGCCCATCAGCATGGAGCGATTCCACACGGCCGGCTCGGGTCTCCGGGAGGCCTGGGTGCATGCGGTGCGCCGTCCGGGTGCCACGCCGGACATGATGGTCATCGACATCCGCCTGTACTCCGAGAACGGCCGCCCGCTCGCGGTGATGCAGGGCCTGCAGGTGCGCCGCCTCACGCGGGAGGACATGCAGCCCACCGCGACGGTGACCGATCCGCTGCTGGACTCCATCCACCAGCGGACCTGGGAGGAGCGTCCCGCCCTGGCGCCGGTGCACAAGGAGAAGGACGCCCTGCCGGACCGCTGGCTCATCTTCGCGGACCGGGGCGGCGTGGGAAGCGCCCTGGCGGAGCAGCTCCGCGCGCTCGGGGAGAAGTGCCACCTCGTCTATCCGGACCTGAGGCTCGTGGTGGGAGACCGCCGCAAGCCCCTCGCCGCCGACGAGCCGGGACTCTTCCACCTGTTGCTCCGCGACTACTTCGGCGTCCCCGGCATCTCCTACCGGCACGTCGTCTACCTGTGGGGGCTCGACGCTCCGTCCATGGATGGGCTGACGCTGGAGAAGCTCGCCGGCAGCGAGGGCGGGCCGATTGGCAACGCACTGCTGCTGATCCAGGCCGTCTCCGTCGTGAACTCGGTGACGGGTGCCGCGCCACGCCTGTGGTTCGTCACACGCAACGCGCAGAGGCCCACGCCAGGCCCCGGCTCCGTGGACGTGGCGCAGGCGCCGCTGTGGGCGCTGGGCTCCACCATGGCGCTGCGCCATGCCAACTTCTGGGGCGGCATGGTGGACCTGGAGCGGCGCGAAGCGGGCAATCCCTCGGCGGACGCCTCGGTGCTGCTGGCGGAGCTGTGGGGCTCCGACGGCGAGGACCAGGTCGCCCTCCGCGGCGGCAAGCGCTTCGCCCCTCGCCTCACCCGCGCGCAGAAGCCCCGGCCGGAGCAGCAGGGTGCGCTGTTCCGTGGCGATTCGACGTACCTCATCGCCGGTGGACTGGGCACGACCGGTCTCCAGCTCGCGGAGTGGATGGTGAGCCAGGGAGGGGCCCGGCAGCTGCTCCTGGCCGATGTCCGCGCCCTGGACGAGGCCAGCACGAAGTCCATCGAGGCGCTGAGGAAACGCGGCGCGAAGGTCACCGTGTCCCAGGCGGACCTCACGCTCGACGGCGACGTGCAGCGGCTGTTCGGGGAGCTGAAGGCCCTGCCACCGCTCAAGGGCATCTTCAACTGCGTCGCCACGCGGCAGGACGACCTGCTGGACATGATCGTCTGGAAGAAGTTCTCCGGCGGGATGGCGCCCATGACGAAGAGCGCCTGGCTGCTGCATCAGCACTCGCGTGACCTCGCGCTCGATCACTTCGTGCTCTTCGGCACGGTGCTGAGCTGGCTGGGCTCCGAAACGCGCACGAACGAGGCCGCGGGCAGTGCATTCGTGGAGGCACTCGCCCAGGCCCGCCGGGCCATGGGGCTGCCAGCCACGGTGGTCCACTGGGGCCCGTGGGAGATTCCCGGCAAGCAGCTCGCCGGGACCGAGACCTCGCACGGGGTGCAGACCCTCCCGCGCGCGCACGCCATGGAGGCGATGGACTACGTCCTGCGCCACGGCCTCGAGCACGCGGGCGTCACGCTCACGGACTGGTCGGCGTGGATGCAGCAGTACAAGCTGGGCACGCCGGCACTCTACTCGTCGCTGGGCAAGGGCGGCGCCCGTCAACGGCGCGCGCCACGGGCCAGTGAGGATCCGCGTGTCCACCTGCAGCGCATCCAGATGACTCCCGAGGGCGAGCGCCGCGGCGTGATCATCGAGATCGTGCGCAAGCAGGTGACGGACATGCTGGGCGCGGACGAGCTGGTGGACACCCAGGCCCCGCTGGTGGACTTCGGTCTGGACTCGCTCGTGTCGGTGAACCTGGTGAACCGCCTGGAGCCCGCCCTGGGCGTGCCCGTGTCGCTCGCCAAACTGCTGCAGGGGGCCAGCGTCGAGAGCCTGGTGGATGACCTGTTCCCGGCGCTGCGCACGGTGGCCAGCAAGGCGGCCTGAGCCCTGGAGGATGCGATGAAGGAGTTCCTGTTGCTGAACTACATGAAGATGGCGGCGCAGGAGCTCCAGGGTGTCGCCCAGATCCTGCGCCAGCCGCGGCCCACCGACGCGCGGTTCCCGCGCAGCGTCTACCAGCACGAGGGGGGCGACCGGCTGATGGAGTTCGTGGCCCTCCAGGAGCTCTCCGGACTCGGGGAGCTGCTGGGCGACGCCTCGTGGCGGGAGACCGAGTCACTCGTCCGGCCCCGCCTGGCCGTGGACTACCGCCGGCAGATTCACGTGTTGAGCGACGTGGTGAAGCCGCCGGCGTCACCGGTGCCGGGCGGGGACAGACTGCAGCTCACCCGCGCGGAGATCGCGCCGCGGAAGCTCGGCGAGTACCACGCCTGGCGCCGCGACGCCTTCTTCCCGCACGTGCGGGCGCAGGAGCACGTGGAAGGCTTCACGGCCTACCATTCCGTGCTCAGCACCGAGCCCGGCACCCTGTTCCTGGCGCAGTTCTCGTGCTCCTTCGAGGAGTACCTGGAGAGCCAGAAGGCCCCCGCCTACCAGGAGCTCACCCGTCACGCCGCCAGCCACTACGTCCTCGGCGCGGTGGCGACGTCCCACTGGACGCGGCTCTGAGTCGACCTTCCACGACTGGGGCGGGAGAGACACGAAACTGGGACAGGCTCACCCCTTCGAGGCCTTGGCCAGGGCATGATTCCGAAGCATGAGCAGAGCCCATGTAGCGCTCCGGCTGATCCTGGTCTTGACTGTCGCGTTCCTGTCCAGCGCGTGCGCCAGCTCGCGGGCGCTCATCGACCCAAGAGGAGCACGGCAGGCCACCGACACTCCGCATGGTGGCGCCCACACCATCGGGCCTCGCCAATCCCAGGGGCGCGTCATCGAGCAGCAAGCGCCTATGGGACCCGCTCCGTTTCAGTTGCTGCCAGTTGGCCTCCGCCAGCTCCCCGATAGTCGCTGGCAGTTCTTCTTCCCTCGTCATCCGCTCAACCCCACCCTCGAGGTGCTGAGCCTGGAAGAGGTGCGCCCCTTCCTCGCCGTCTTCGCACACCTCGGAGCGCAATCCCGCCCTCGACTGCATCTGCTGGAGTTGTCCGGAGCGGGCAGCCCCGGACAGGGCACTGTTTCGCCATGGGAATCACGGCTGCGCGAGGAGTTCCTCTCCCACGTCGGCCCCCCGCTGATACCTCTCCCCGAGTCCCTGACATCCAGCCGCCTCTTCCTCGCCCTCCAACTCTCCACCCGCTACATGAACGAAGGCATCCGTGAGGCCGCCATCGCGCTCTTCACCTCCCCCGCCTTCGTCCTCAGCGTCTGCCTCTCCATTGTGGTGTACTTCGCCGCCTGGCTGGCGCCCGAGCCGCTGTTCTCGAAGGCCTTCGCAGCGACACTCACCCTGCGCCTCTCCATGGCGGTAGGCCTGATCGAACTGGGCCATGTGGCTCTGGCCTGCTTGCGCCTGTACCAAGAGACAGAAGCCGCTTCTACGCCCCAGGAATTGGAAGCGGCCTCCGCGCGCTTCGGCAGGTCCATGGGCGGCACGTACCTGCGAGTGCTGGTGACGGTAGCGTCCCTGGGAGTGGCCAGGCTCATTCCCCAGGTACCCGAGGGCGGAATCTGGCGACTCCTGCCCACGGTGACCCCCGAAGGGCTCGTGATCCTGGAGCAATCCGTCTCCACCGCCCAGGTCGTGGCGGATGGTTCCCTGATTGTCTCCGGCGTGGCCACGGGCACCGTCACCTGCTCCAGTCTCGCTCTTTGCGCGACAAATGCCTCAGCAGGTGACTCCAGCGGCACACCCACGCTCTCCACCCGCTACGGCAACCCCCACACCCGGCAGAACCCGACGCATAACGAGGCCATCGAGAAGGAACTGGCCTCCCGGGAAGCGGCCGGGCATACGAATCTGAGGAAGGACAGGGTTCAGAGGAACGCAGCAGGCAAGCGCGTTTATGATGAAGCACCCGTGAGAGATGTTCGTTTCCGGAGACCCGATGCCTCCTCGGTGCGTCCGGATGGCGTTCGGCACAACACCAACTACGTCTCCAACACTCAGGACCTGAAGCGTGAGTTGGAGGCTTTCGAATCCATGAAGCGGGCGGACCCGGACGCCATTCTCGAGCTGTATATGCTCGACGGAACGCTGGTGAGAAGGTACGTCCCTCCCGGCGTAAGCTTTCCGTAGGAAGAAGACCTGGGCGAGACATGGCGCAGAAGGACGATGTCACGCAGTGGCGGAGCGAGTTCCTCGCTGCATTCAACGAGGGCGATGAGACCCGGACACGAGCGCTGGTGTCCCAGCTCGGCGTGCGCCAGGCCCGACCCTTGTTGGCGGCCATGCTGGAGGACCCCGATGCAACCGTACGTCAGGCAGCGGCATTCGGCCTGGGCGAGTCGGGCGGTGCCGCCAGCGCCAAGCGCCTCGAGCACCAGCTCACCATGGAGGAAGCACGGGGGGACCACGATGGCGCCACGGTCGTAGAGGCCATCACACAAGCGCTGGGACGCATCAAGGGAGCAAGTGCGCGGGCGAGCCTGACACGCAGACTGGATCGGCTGATCGCCGCTGGCCAACCAGAGCCCGCGGATTTGAATGACGTGGCCTGCGCGCTGTGGCGCAAACGGCACCAGGACCTGATTCCTGTCGTCCGACAGGCGCTAGCGGAACTTGCTCCTTCAAAGCCAACGGCCTTGCACGGCCTGCTCGTGTTGCTGGAGAAGTCCCCGGAAGAACTTCGTGCCTGGGCCTCCGATGACTCCGTTCCCATCGAGATCAAGAGCGAGGTGCTCACGGTACTCATCGAGGAGATACCCGAGACGCTTGTCTCCACCCTGCCCGCCTTCATCTCATCGGCATGGCCCCTGGTGGACACAGCCGTGAAGCGCAAAGGTACGGCCTCGGGCTACTGTGTGGATTTGTTCTCCCTGCTCCTCTCGAGCCCAGAGCGGTTCCTCCCCATGCTCCCGGAAGCAGACCTCACCAGGTTACGCGACATGGCCCGGAGATTGGTCGCAGCGACATCCTCTCTCAAGTGCTCGCTGCAAGCGGCCGTCCTGCTCGAGCACCTGGGCCACACAGAGGATGCAGCGCTTCTCGAAGCGCACCGGCCAACAGATCCCACCCTGGCCAAGGTCTTCGAAGATGCGGCCCTTGTGCTACGTGGACGATCCGTTTGAGCGCCTCCAAGACGCCCGGCAAGTCCAAAGCGCCACGCCCCGCACACGAACGCGGGGCGTGGCGCCGAGTACGCCGACTCAGGACTTGCAGGCCTCGAGGTAGCCCGCGGAGTCCTCGTAGAAGTGGTACTCGAGGATCTTCCCGTCCTTGACGATGATCTTCAGCGCCCAGTCACTGGCATAGGGCTTGCCCGTGGTGCGGATGTTGTGCACGAAGGCGCCGCTCGCGTACGCGACGTTGCCCTCGCCGATGACGTGCTCCACCGAGAAGGCCTTCGTGTCGAAGTTCTTCCCGAGGTTCATCACGAACGCCTTGGCGCCCTCCTTGCCGGAATACGAGCCGTGGAGCTGGCTGTCCTTCCGTTCCCCCTTGCGCACCGCGACGATGACGCTGTCGGGGTGGAAGGAGTTGATGACACCGTCGGCGTCGCCCTTGCCAAATGCTTCGAAGAAACCCTTCAACACCTCCGCGGCGCTCTTCCGGGTGTCGATATTCGTGACGGTGTCATTCGCGGCGGTACTGCTCGTGGCGGTATTGCTCATGGTCTTGCGCCCCTTCGGGGTGAGTTCGTCGTTCCTGCACCCTGGCCGAGTCCTCTGGCGCCGGATGTGACTCCTGCCTTGACGAACAATGACCGGAGCGGACTGCTGAGCAACCGTCTGCTGGGCCGCCAGGGTGGAAGAAGGCATGATGGGGACAATGGACTCGAGGGACACCGTACCGGACAGCCTGCGGTTGCCGTTGCGCTTCGATGCGCGGCGCCTGCGGGAGGACGTGGAGCGCCTGGCCCCGGAGGAATGGGTGGCCCACTTCAACACGCAAACCTACGAGGGCGAGTGGAGTGGCGTGGCGTTGCGTGCGGTGGGAGGTGTCGCCGGGCGGTTGTACCCGGACCCCGCCGCGAGTGAGCCCTTCGCGGATACGCCCGTGCTGGAGCGCTGCCCCGGGGTCCGCGAGGTGCTCTCCGCCTTCGCCTGCCGGATCGAGTCGGTCCGGTTCCTCAAGCTGGCCGCCGGGGCCCGCATCCGCGAGCACCGCGACTACCGGCTCGGTTACGAGGACGGTGAAGTCCGGCTCCACATCCCCGTGGTGACCCATGAGAGCGTGGGCTTCTTCCTGTCCGGCCAGCGCGTCCCCATGGGCGAGGGCGAGTGCTGGTACCTGAACGTCAACCAGCCACACCGGGTGGAGAACACCGGACCGGTGGACCGCATCCACCTGGTGCTGGACTGCGTGCTCGATGACTGGCTGCGGGCGCTCTTCGCGCGCGCGGTGCGGGAGGCCGCCCATGCCGCGTGAGGCCTTCGAGCGCTTTCGTGCCCTCGTCCTGGGAGAGCCGGAGCTGCAGGGACAGCTCCGGGACGTCCGGGACCCGGCGGCCTTCCTGGAGCTCGTCGTGAGGTTGGGCGGGGAGCGGGGCTGTCACTTCACCTCCGAGGAGGTGCGGGCCGTCTGGCAGGAGGCTCGCCACGCCTGGTACGAGCGGTGGCCATGACACTGGAGCCAACGCTGCTGGCCGAGTGGATTCCCCTCCGCGTCCACGCGCGCGAGGACCGGTTCATCGTGGAGTGGTGCCACCTGGGTGGCGAGCGCTTCACCGAGCCCTTCTTCGACGACACGATTCAACGGCGGCTCCGCTACCCCTTCAACTGGTTGTTCCGCCACCAGACGTCACTCGACGAACTGGCCGAGTTGGAGGCGAAAAGCCCCGGGCTGGCCCCCACGGGGCTCATCTTCCACATGTCGCGCTGTGGCTCGACGCTGCTGGCGCAGACGCTGGCGGCCCTGCCTCGCAACGTCATGCTCTCCGAGCCGGCGCCCGTGGACACGGTGCTGCGCGCCCGGTGGGGGGAAGCGACGCCCACGGAGGAACAGCGCATCGCGTGGTTGCGCGCCATGGTGGGCGTGCTCGGGCAGAAGCGCCATGCGCCCGAGCGGCACCTGTTCATCAAGTTCGATGCGTGGGCCCTGCTGCAATGGCCGCTGATCGAGCGCGCCTTCCCGGGTGTGCCGTGGCTCTTCCTGTACCGGGATCCCGTGGAGGTGATGGCCTCGCATCTGCGCCACAGCGGTGCCCATATGGTGCCCGGCGTGCTCGAGCCCGCGCTGCTGGGATGGAGCCCGGAGCAGCTCCCCGGCATGCCTCGCGAGGAGTACGGCGCCCGCGTCCTGGCCTCCCTCTGTGAGGCCGCCCTGGGGGCCTGGGAGTCCCGGCGTGGGCCCGCGCGGCTCGTGGAATACCGCGAGCTTCCCGCGGGGATTCCCTCCCTGTACTCGGAGCTCTTCGGTCTGGAGCTGTCGGGTGAGGAGCTCGCGGTGATGCGCGAGGCCATGGGGAGGGATGCCAAGAACCCCGTCGTGCCCTTCGAGGACGATTCCGCGATGAAGCAGCGGGCGTTGACCGGTCCGGCCCGTGAAGCCGTGGAGCGGTGGGTGCGTCCCCTGTACGCACGGCTGGAGGCGGCCCGGCGCGAGACGCCTGGATTTGGACTATAAAGTGGCCATGAGCCCTGCTCGTCCGGCGATCATGTCCGTGGTGGTGCTGCTCGCGTTGCTGTCGGCCTGTGGAGGCGGAGGGCCGTCGGTGGACGGTTACTTCGCGACGCTGCCTCCCGGCACTCCCCTGCCCTCCGGAGCCGAGTGCGCCGGACGGGTGCGGCGCTCCTCGTGGGAGCCGCGTCCCGGGAACGCCACGGCCAACCAGACGCGGGGCCAGCCCGGCGTGCGCATCGACGGGGCCAGCGACGAGTTCAACGCACAGTACTCGGGACGGGTCGACGGCGACTTCACCGGCACCACGGATGAGATCATCCAATGGGGCGCGTGCAAGTGGGGCCTGGACGAGGACATCGTGCGCGCGGTGGCGGTGGTGGAGAGCGGGTGGCGGCAGGACGAGCTGGGAGAGGACTGGTCCACCTTCGGCATCATGCAGGTGAGGAGCTCGGTGCACGCGGGCACCTACCCGTACACGAAGGACAGCACGGCCTACGGCATCGACTACGCGCTGGCCTGGCGGCGCGCCTGCTACGAGGGCGACTTCACCTGGATGAACAGCCCGTACAAGAGCGGCGGCTACGGCAAGGGTGACGAGTGGGGCTGCGTCGGCGCCTGGTTCTCGGGCGACTGGTACGACGGCGACGAGAGCGTGCCCTACAGCGGCGCGAAGCCCTACATCAAGCTGGTCAAACAGCGGCTCGCCGAGCGCACCTGGACGCGGGCGGACTTCTAGAGCGGAGCGGTCCGTCCTCCTGGCGGCCCGGCCGCCCGCCCTACTTCCGAGGGAGCCTCCCTCCTTCACGAGGGCTCCCACATGCGTGGCCTCCTCGGACATGATGCGCGCATTCCCAGGAGAAGCCGTGATGCAGCAAAGCCCCGCAATCCCCCCTGAAGTCGCCGCCGAGAAGAAGAGAGCCCTGCCCCAGTCGTTGGTGGTGACCCTCAGCCTGATCGCCATGGGCGCCCTGCTCTTCCTCTCCGCGGGCCGGCTCGACTGGAAGGAGGGCTGGGTGTTCGCGGGGCTCATCGTCTTCAGCCTCGTGGCCAACGCCTACGGCACGCGCGTGCTCAACCCCGTGTTGAACCAGGAGCGGTGGAAGGAGCGCGAGGACACCAAGCCCTTCGACCGGCGCATCACCCACACCTACCTGGCCATGCTGCTGACGATGACGGTGGTGGCGGGGCTCGACACCGGGCGCTACGGCTGGTCGGCGCTGCCCGCGTGGTGCATGCCCGTGGGCGTGGTGCTGCACGTGCTGGGGCAGGTCCCCATCCTGTGGTCCTTCGCCGCCAACCCGCACCTGGAGACGACGGTGCGCGTGCAGAAGGACCGCGACCACCAGGTCATCAGCACCGGCCCCTACCGCTTCGTGCGCCACCCCATGTACCTCGGGCTGCTGATGATGCTGGTGGCCTGGCCGCTCGTCTTCGGCTCGCTGTGGGCGTACGTGCCCGCGGGCATCGCCATGGCCGCGTTCATCCTCCGCACCGCGCTCGAGGACCGCACCCTCCAGCGCGAGCTCCCCGGCTACACCGAGTACACGCGGCGCACCCGCTACCGGCTCGTCCCCGGCATCTGGTAGCGCCGGACGGGCGTCGATTGACGCTCGGGGCGGGCGTCACTAGGGTCGCGGCCCCTTCCAGGAGTCACGACCATGACCGTTTCCGCCCTCTTCAATCCCGCGCGCTGGCGCGAGGTGGAAGGCTTCAAGTTCGACGACATCACCTACCACCGCTCCGTGGAGCACGGCACGGTGCGCGTCGCCTTCAACCGGCCCGAGGTGCGCAACGCCTTCCGGCCCAAGACGGTGGACGAGCTGTACACCGCGCTGGAGCACGCCCGCGTGACGACCGACGTGGGCTGCGTGCTCATCACCGGCAACGGCCCCTCGCCCAAGGACGGCGGCTGGGCGTTCTGCTCGGGCGGAGACCAGCGCATCCGCGGCAAGGACGGCTACAAGTACGAGGGTGACGCGGCCAACAAGCCCGACGTGGGCCGCATGGGCCGGCTGCACATCCTCGAGGTGCAGCGGCTCATCCGCTTCATGCCGAAGATCGTCATCGCCGTGGTGCCCGGCTGGGCGGCGGGTGGCGGGCACAGCCTGCACGTGGTGTGCGACATGACGCTGGCCAGCAAGGAGCACGCCATGTTCAAGCAGACGGATGCGGACGTGGCGAGCTTCGACAGCGGCTACGGCTCGGCGCTGCTGGCGCGGCAGGTGGGCCAGAAGAAGGCGCGGGAGATCTTCTTCCTGGGCCTGGAGTATACGGCGGACCAGGCCGCCGCCATGGGCGCCATCAACGCGTCCGTGCCGCACGCGCAGCTCGAGGACACCGCGCTGGAGTGGGCGCGGATCATCAACGAGAAGAGCCCCACGGCCATGCGCATGCTGAAGTACGGCTTCAACCTGCCCGACGACGGCATGGTGGGCCAGCAGCTCTTCGCGGGCGAGGCGACGCGGCTCGCCTACGGCACCGACGAGGCCCAGGAGGGCCGCGACGCCTTCCTGGAGAAGCGCGAGAAGAACTACAAGCGCTTCCCCTGGCACTACTGAGCCGGCCAGGTGGCGGGAGGACCCAGCTCCAATGACGTGGTGCCGGTCCTCCCGCAGCGGTCCGCCGCATACACCTGGATGCGGCGGCTCTCCGTGAGCGTCCAGTTGCTCACGAGGACGAGCATGCCCGAGACGCTCACGGCTCCGCCCTCCTGGGCCACGAAGCGCCGCGGATCGCTCACCAGCCGCTCGTCGAGCCCCATGGTCTCCGGAGCCAGACAGTCGCCCGCTGGCGAGCAGCGCTGGCGCTGAAGCACGAACTTCACACTCAGGCCGGGAAACTCGAGTGCCGGGTTGGCCACGCGCACGCCGAGAATCACGTGCGTGCCGCCTTGGGGGCCGTGGTACAGCACCGGCTCCTGGCCGGGCTCGAGCGGGAGGAAGTTCGTTCCATCCCCCTCGCCCAGCTTCAGCTCCAGGGTCCCGGTGAGCTTGCAGGCCGGATCCTTGTCGATCGTCCCATTCCCATACGGGTCATACACATACGTGCCCGCGTTGCCGGGCTCGGGAGGCGTGGGGCAACCCGTCACCAGGCTCGCCAGGACGAGCACCCGTCCCACCCGCCGCGCGCCGTGGGCCCTCGTCTCACATCCATTCCTTCGAACCGGCTTCATGCCACCTCTCTTGTCGAGCGGCGCAGCGTACTCCCCGCCAGAAGTTTGCAGCCAGGGCGGCTGACGTGTTCGCCATCCGCTTCGCGTGTTCTCCGAAGGAGCACATCCCCGTTCCCCGGGGAGTGGACAGCGGCGGGCGGGAGACCCACCTTGCTCGAATCCTGAGAAACAACTCTCCACCGAGGAAGCCAGCGCACCAGAGCGGACATGCTTCACCTGCGTATCCACGCCAAGCTACTGGTCGCGTTCATCATCGTGCTCCTGCCGGTGCTGGGACTGCTGTTCGTGGACCTGCTGTCGGACCTGGAGCGGACGCAGGAGGACATCCTCGACGTCCAGTTCATGACGGCCCAGGCCGTGGCCGGGCAGGCCTCCGAGACGCTGGATGCCGCCATCAGCTTCGGTTGGGCCGTGTCCAAGGATCCGCTGCTACAGACCCTGGATCCGAAACAGTTGGACCCCCACCTGAAGGAGCTGGCCGCGCAGAGTCCGCTCTATGACTCCGTGGCCGTCTTCGATGCCACGGGCCTCAACCGCGGCTGGAGCAACCCCACCGTGCCGGACGAGCCCCGGCTCTGGATAGGCGATCGTCCGTACTTCCAGAAGGTGCTGGCCACCAACGCCCCGGTCATCTCCGAGGTGCTCGAGCTGCGGCGTCCCATCCGCACGGGCCTGCTGGTGAGCACGCCCATCCGGGGAGCGGACGGGCAGCCGATCGCCGTCTTCAACGTGGTGCTGCGCACGGATCTGCTGGAGCAGCGCTACGCGGGCGCGCGGCTCCAGCCGGGGCAGTCCCTCTTCCTCGCGGACCAGAACGGCCGGCTGGCCTTCCACACGGGCATGCCCGAGCTGTCCTTCGAGGAGAGCAACGCCTTCGCCCGCTTCGAGCCCCTGCGGACGGCGCTGCGCGGCACGCCCTCGCGGCTCGCCCGGTTCACCAGCCCGCTCCAGGGCGACGAGCGCCTGGGGGCCTTCGTTCCGGTGCCGCGCTACCCGTGGGCGGTGGGCGTGACGATCCCCACCCGGGTGGCCATGGCGCCGCTCCACGAGCGGGCACACGCGCGGCTCGCGGCCTTTGGCGGCATCCTGCTGCTCAACATCGCGCTGGCCGCGATGCTGGCGCGATTCTTCACCCGTCCCGTGCGGCAGCTGCGCAGTGCCTCGCAGGCGCTGGGGCGCGGGGAGATGGGGCGGCGCGTCCAGATCTCCACGGGCGATGAGCTGGAGGAGCTCGGCACCGCCTTCAACGAGATGGCGGCCCACCTCGCCCGGCGCCAGGTGGAGGTGGAGGCCCTGCGCGTGCAGGCCGAGCACCAGGCCCAGCAGCTCGCCGCCATCATCGCCAGCGTGCCGGATGCCATCTTCCTCACCACCCCGGAGGGACGGCTGGTGGACGCCAACCCCGCGGGCCTTCGGCTGCTCGGGCTCGGGGAGCGCTCGGAGCTTGGAGGCTCGGCGGCGGGAGCCCTGCTGCTCCAGGACGTGCGGCATCCGGACGGACGTCCCATGGCGCCGCACGAGCTGCCCATCCGCCGCGCCCTGGCCGGAGAGACGTTCACCGACGTGGAGGTGCTGCTGCGCGGCCGGGATGGGCAGGATCGCCTGCTCAGCGTGCACGGCGCACCGGTGCGGGATGCGTCCGGACAGCTCCTCCTCGGCGAGGTGGTGGTGCGCGACATCACCCGGCGCCGGAAGGAGGAGCGGGAGCTGTCGCGGATGTTCGAGCGGGAGCTGGCGCTGTCGCGCATCGGGCAGGCGCTCGTCAGCGAGATGGAGCTGGAGCGGATCGCCCGCGTGGTCATCGAGCAGAGCCTCCATGCCCTGGCGGCGGATGGCATCGGGCTGTGGCTGGCGGATCCGGAGCGGGAGGAGCTGTCGCTGATCAGCTCGCACCAGCTGACGGTGGCGGTGGTGGACGGGCTGCGCCGCATTCCGTTCGACGCCCCCCTGCTCACCGCGAAGGCCGCCCGGGAGGAGCGCATCCAGGTGGTCGAGGACGTGCTGGAGGGAGGCGCCCCCGCGCGCTCGGGGTGGCTGGCGCGGGAGGGAGGCTACCGCGGAATCGTGGCGGTACCGCTGCACGCCCACGAGCGGTTGGTCGGGGTCATGTCCTACTTCACGCGGGAGCCCCGCCCCGTCTCCACCCGGGCGCTGGAGTTCCACGCCATGGTGGGCCGGCTGTTCGCCGTGGCCATCGAGAAGGCCCGCCTGTTCCAGGAGCTGCGCGCGGCCCTGCGGCTGCGCGAGGAGTTCATGTCGGCGGCGGCCCACGAGCTGAAAACGCCGGTGACATCCATCCAGACGTGGGCGGAGCTGCTGCTCAACCTGGAGGTGCTCACGCCCCGGCAGCAGAAGGGACTCCACATCATCGCGCGCAACTCGCGGCGGATCTCCCGGCTGGTGGAGCACCTGTTCGCGGCGGTGCGGATGGCGCCCGGGCCCCCGAAGCTGGAGCGCCAGCGGTTCGAGCTGCACGCGTTGGTGAAGGAGCAGGCGGAGAAGTTCGCCCGCACCACGGAGAATCCCATCCGCATCGAGGCGATGGAGGAGCTCGTCATCCACGCCGAGCGCCAGCTGTTGGGCGAGGTGGTGACCCACCTGCTGGAGAACGCCGTGCGGTATTCGCCTCCGGGCGGGCCGGTGGAGCTCCGGGTGGAGCGCATCGGCGGCGAGGCGGTGGTGTCCGTGCATGACCACGGGCCGGGGATTCCACCGGAGCGCCAGCCCCATGTCTTCGAGCCGCTCTATGAGCCGCTGCCTCCCGGGGCCCCGGGCTATACGGGCGTGGTGTACCTGGGGCTGCACCTGAGCCGGCAGATCATCGAGGCGCATGGAGGCCGCATCTGGCTGGAGAGCCACCCGGGCGAGGGCTCCACGTTCTGCTTCAGCCTCCCGCTGAGCCCCGCCTCGACCGAGGAGGACTCCCACACGTACAGCTGAGGTGCCTCCGCGCGAATTCCGACAGGAGCCTCGTCCTCCAGGGGGGCTCGCCGCCGGGGCTCCACCCCCTTAACTCAGCCCCTTGGCTGCCCGGCCGGGAGGCGCGCGATGGGAGGACGCAGGGTCCAGGGGACGAGGGGATGGGCGCGGAGGCTGCTGCCAGCACTGGCCGCCGTGCTGCTCGTGACGGGTTGCCGCAAGGAGCGGGGCGAGGACTTCGCGGTGGTGCCCGTGCGGCCCGCTCCGGCCCTGGAAGCGCCCCGGGCCTCGGGCGGGGTGTTCCGGCTGAGCGAGCAACGGGGCAAGGTGGTGCTGCTGTCCTTCGGCTACACGGCCTGCCCGGACGTGTGCCCCACCACGCTGTCGCAGTTGCAGCGCCTCCACACGCGGCTGGGCGAGGCCGCGCGAGACGTGGAGGTCGTCTTCGTCTCGGTGGACCCCGAGCGCGACAGCGCGCAGCAGCTGGAAACGTACGTGCACGCCTTCAACCCGCGCTTCACGGGCCTGCGGCTGGAACCGGAGGCCCTCGCACCGATGCTGGCCGCCTGGCGCGTCACCGCCACCCGCCGCTACCCGGACACCGCGCGCTACCGCGAGCACCCCTTCACCGGAGACCTCCCGTACACGATGGACCACACCGGGGCCTTCTTCCTCGTCGACAAGGCGGGCGCGTTGCGCGCGCGCATGCCGTACACCGTGTCCGTCGAGCGGCTGCAGCAGGAGGTCGAGCGGCTCCTCTCGGAGGAAGGGACGCCCGCCGCCGGGGTGCGGGTGGAGAAGGCCCGCGCACGGCTGACACCGGCTCGCGTCGGGGCCGTGTATCTCACGCTGGTGAATACGAGCGGGCGGGAGGATCGGCTCGTCTCCGCCGAGTCCACCACCGCCGCGAGGGTGGAGCTGCACGAGGTCATCGCGCAGGGGGAGTTGCTGCAGATGCACCCGAGGCCCGAGGGCTTCGTGGTGCCCGCGAAGGGCCGTGTCGAGCTGGCCCCCGGGGGCAAGCACCTCATGCTGTATGCCCTCCAGGACTCGCCCGCGAGCCTGCCGCTCACCCTGCACTTCGAGAAGGCGGGCACCGTCCAACTCACCGTCCCCGTCTCCGCACCCGGCGCGGACGAGCCGTAGTCACGCGGGGACACCATGATTCCCCCTTTGGACAGGAGCACCCGTCAGCTCGGATGGAACGGCACGCGGTGGGTGGTGTGCGGGCTCGCGCTGCTGGCCATGCTCGCCGGAGGTGCTCTGGCGCTCCAGGCCCGGGCCACCCAGCCTCGGAGGGAGACCGAGCTGAGCGGGCTGCGTCTGCGCCTGGAGCGAGCCGTCTGGCTGCACGAGCCGACGGACCATGGGGATACGGCCACCCTGCCCTCCCTGCCCGGAGCTCCGGCTCCCGGACAGCGCCGCCTCACCGTGGAGCTCACCGTCTTCAACCCCCGGCGACTCCCGAGTGACTTCACCCCCGGAGAGCTGCGGCTCACCGATGCGACGACGGGCTCGGAGTGGCGGCCCACGATGGGAGGCTCCGCCGCGTTCACCGTGCGGCCCTCGGAGGTGTCGTCCGTGACGCTGGGCTTCGATGTCCCGCGCACCTCCTCCGTCCTGCGGCTGGAGTGGGCACGCGGCTCGGAGCGCGCCCTCCTGCTCTCCACCCGGCGTCCGAAGAACCCCAACGAGGGCCCTCCTGGATGGCCCCGGCGCGTGGAGGAGCTTCCCCCGGGCAATGCCAGCGCGGGCTCGGCGCTCTTCCATGGACGGCTCGCCTGCGCCACCTGCCATGGCAATCCCGCCGAGCCGGAGGGCCACCGCATCGGACCGGCCCTGGCCAACTTCTCCCGGGTGGGCGCCACGCGCGTCGTGGGCATGAGCGCGGCGCAGTACGCCTATGAATCCCTGCTCAACCCGGGTGCCTTCATCGCCCCCGAGTGCTCCGGGCAAGGGCCCTGCGCCCAGACCCGCACCATGCCCCTGTACGGCGAGACGCTGTCGCCCCAGGAGATGGCGGATCTCATCAGCTACCTCGTGAACCCGCGGACCGGGGATTGAGCATGGCACGCAATGGGTGGAGGCTCGGCGTCCTCCTCACGCTCGGCTTGATGGGCTGGGAGGTGGGCCTGCTGTGGCTGCTCTCCGGAGGCTTCGGCCCGCGAGCGGACGCGCTGGGCTCGCGGCTCGCCTGGGACGCGGCGCTCCTGTTGCCCGTGGCCTGCGCGGCGGTGGGCTGCGCGCACTGGCTCTCCCGGCGCGGAGGCCAGGACAGGTCGACGGTGGAATCGGCCGCTACGCTGTCCGTGTGCTTCCTGCTGCTGCTGGTGCCCGTGGCCACCGGCCGGGGACTCATCCAGCGTGAGCTCGCGCGGACTCCGCCTCCGGCGGCCTCCGAGGGACAACCCGTGTCCGCGACACCCCAGGACGTGGGGGACGAGAGCCGCTTCCTCTGCGCGGCGGTCGCTCCGGACCTCTCCGCCTCTCCCGAGGATCCAGACGGTGGCTCGTTGGCCGAGGCCTCGTGGGCCGGTGTGCGGGATGCGCTGGTGCTTCAGGTGCCTGTCTTCCCTCTTGCGTTGCTGCTGCGCCGCCGTTCGAGGTCCGTCATCTCCGGTGCGCGTGCGGTCGTGTCACCCCTCGCGCTGCTGATCATGGTGGGCGCCTCCTGCGCATGGGAGTCGGATGGACGGCGCCCTGCCCCGGACGTGTCTGGACTCGCGGAGGGAGAAGGCGGCTGTGCTCCCGGGGCTCGTGTGAGGACGTACGCCGTGGCGGCCGTCCCGGTGGACCTCCCGCTCAATCCGCAGGGAGACCATGTACCCCGGGGCCTCATGTACCTCCTCGAGGAGGCGCGGCCCGCGCTCCAGGAACGGGAGCCACAGCCGCTGGTGCTGCGCGCCAATGCCGGCGAGTGCCTCGTGCTGCGCTTCACCAATCGACTGCCCACGGAGCCCGCGGCCCTGCGCATCGAGGGCCTGCGCGCCACGGTGAGAGGCCCGGAGGGAGGCTTCGTCCCCGGCACGTCCGTTCCACCTGGACAGAGCCTCACGTATGTCCTCGCGCTGCCCGAGGCGCCGGAGGCGGAGGGCGCCTACCTCCTGCATGACTCGGGGGACGGTGGCGAACGGGAGGCACGCGGGCTCTTCGGCGCCCTGCTGGTGGAGCCGGCGGGCTCCGTGTACCGCAGCACCGAGACGGGCGAGCCGCTCCGCGACGGCAGTGGCTGGGAGGCCCTCATCGACGTGCCCTCGGGCCAGGACTTCCGCGAGATGGCGCTGCTGTACCACGCCATGGGCCCACCGGAGGTCGCGGACGTGCGCTCCGCCCGAGGCGAGCCCCTGCCCTTGCAGGACGAGATGGCGGGCCCCTTCCGGCCCGGCGCATTCGGCATCAACTACCGCAGCCAGCCCCACTTCGAGCGGGAGGAGTCCCCCGACGACGAGGACGAGCGCTCCGAGTCACCCAGGCGGGTGGCGGCTCCGCTTCAGCTCCGCTCGTACCTGGGCGAGCCCATCAAGCTGCGCGTGCTGCACGCGGGGAGCGCGGAGTTCCACATCCACCACCTGCATGCGTGGCGCAGGGGCCAGCGGGCGAAACAGGCCCCCGCTTCTCCCTTCGAGGCGCCCCAGCTCTTGAGCCCGGGCAGTGGCCTCACCCTCGCCACCTCGGGCGCGGGAGACTTCCCCACCGCCGCGGGGGACTTCATCGTCCACTGCCACCTGCCCAACCACTCCGCCGGCGGTGAGCAGTTCTCCTGGCGCGTGTTCGACTCGCCCCAGCCCCGGCTCGCCCCGTTGCACGGGACTGGGAACACGGGGGCGCGGGACTGACGGACACACGGCGCTCGTCCCCGGATGGGAACACGGGGACGGATACCCTCACCCCGACCCTCTCCCGAGGGGAGAGGGAGGGATGCGCCGCGGAGTGGGGTTGACGGAGATGCGCAGTCGTGGCTCAGAACTGCGCCGAGCCCGGCACGCGCGGGTACGGGATCGCGTCGCGGATGTTCTGCAGGCCGCACATGTAGACGATCAGCCGCTCGAACCCGAGTCCGAACCCCGCATGCGGCACCGTGCCGTACCGCCGCAGATCCCGGTACCACTGGTAGTGCTCGGGCTTCAGGCCGAACTGCTGCATGCGCTTGTCCAGCATGTCCAGCCGCTCCTCGCGCTGGCTCCCGCCGATGATCTCCCCGATTCCCGGCGCCAGCACGTCCATCGCCGCCACCGTCTTCCCGTCCTCGTTCAGGCGCATGTAGAACGCCTTGATCTTCTCCGGGTAGTTCATCACCACCACCGGCCGGCCCACGTGCTCCTCCGTCAGGTAGCGCTCGTGCTCCGTCTGCAGATCGTTCCCCCACTCCGGCGTGTAATCGAACTTCTTCTTCGCCTTCTTCAGGATCTCGATCGCGTCCGTGTAGTCGATCCGCTCGAAGCTCGAGTTGATGAACTTCTCCATCCGCTCGATGACGCCCTTCTGCTGGCGCTCCTCGAAGAACTTCATGTCCGGGCCGCACTCGTTGAGCACCGCCTTGAAGACGTACTTGAGGAAGCGCTCGGCCAGGTTCGCGTCCTCGTTGAGGTCCGCGAAGGCGATCTCCGGCTCGATCATCCAGAACTCGGCCAGGTGCCGGGTGGTGTTCGAGTTCTCCGCGCGGAACGTGGGCCCGAACGTGTACACCTTGGACAGCGCCAGGCAGTAGGCCTCCACGTTCAGCTGGCCGGACACCGTGAGGTAGGCCTCCTTGCCGAAGAAGTCCTTGCTCCAGTCGATCTTCCCACCGTCCGTGCGAGGCGGGTTCACCGCGTCCAGCGTGGACACGCGGAACATCTGCCCGGCGCCCTCGGCGTCACTGGCGGTGATGATCGGCGTGTTCACCCAGAAGAAGCCCTCCTCGTGGAAGAAGCGGTGGATGGCCTGGGCCGCCGTGTGGCGCACGCGGGTGATGGCGCCGAACGTGTTGGTGCGCGGCCGCAGGTGGGCCACCTCGCGCAGGAACTCCAGCGTGTGCTGCTTGGGCTGGATGGGGTACGTGTCCGGGTCATCCACGAAGCCGAGCACCTTCACCTCCTCGGCCTGCACCTCGAAGGACTGGCCCTTGCCCTGGGACTTCACCAGCGTGCCCCGGCACACCACCGAGGCGCCCGCCGTCAGGTGCAGCACTTCCTTCTCGTAGTTGGGCAGCGTATTGGGCGCGACCACCTGGATCGGATCGAAGGTCGAGCCATCGGTGACGTTGACGAAGCTGATGCCCGCCTTCGAGTCCCGGCGCGTGCGCACCCAGCCGCGCACTTCCACCTTCGTGTCCGGTGCCATCGAACCATCCAGCGCCTTCTTCACACTGACGACCTGCATGACTGGCGTCCTTCCTCCGAAAAAGTCTCGCGGAACGCGGAGTTAGCCGCACCCTGGCCCGAGGACAAGTCCCATGAGCACCGGTCCGTGGTTTCCACCCCCCCTGCCCCCCCGGCAGCCAACGCATCGCGGCACGGACGGGGGGAGACCCGGCGGGTGGGATCGTGCTAATCCGCCCTTCCCCATGCGTTCCCTCTTCCAACGCAAGCAGATCGCCGACCTCGTCCCTGATTCCGAGGCCTCCGGCGGCCTGAAGCGCGCGCTCGGCACCGGCGACCTGGTCATGCTCTCCATCGGCGCGGTCATCGGCGCCGGCATCTTCTCCACGCTCGGCACCGCCGCCGCTGGCGAGACCCTGCCCACCGGAGAGGTGATCCGCTACGGCGCCGGCCCCGCCCTGGTGCTCTCCTTCCTGCTGCTCGGGGGCGTCTGCGCCCTGGCCGCGCTCTGCTACGCCGAGCTGGCCTCGATGATCCCCCAGGCCGGCAGCGCCTATGCCTACTCCTACGCGACGCTCGGGGAGCTCGTCGCGTGGATCATCGGGTGGGATCTCATCCTCGAGTACGCGGTGGGCAACGTGGCGGTGGCCATCGCCTGGGGCGGCTACTTCAACTCGCTCATCTCCCCCTGGGTGCAACTCCCCGGTTGGCTCACGCATGGCTACTACAACGTGCTCGCCAGCTCGGACCCCGCCATCCGCGCCCTGCTGGACACGGCGCCGCGCGTGCTCGGCATCCCCGTGCTGGTCAACCTGCCGGCCTTCCTCATCGTGATGGCCATCACCTGGCTGCTCGTCATCGGGGTGAAGGAGAGCACCCGGGTCAACAACGTCATGGTGGTGGTGAAGCTGCTGGTGCTCGCCGTCTTCATCGGCGTGGGCGCCCTGCACATCAACCCGGCCCACTACACGCCCTTCGCGCCCAACGGCTTCACCGGCATCCACCAGGCGGCGGCCATCGTCTTCTTCGCCTACATCGGCTTCGACGCCATCTCCACCGCCGCCGAGGAGACGAAGGATCCCCAGCGCACCATGCCGCGCGGCATCCTGCTCGGGCTGGCGGTGTGCACCCTCATCTACGTCATCGTCGGCGCGGTCGCGACGGGCCTCATCCCCTACTCTCAGCTCAAGTCGTCGGATCCGCTGGCCCACGCCTTCGAGGTGGCCGGGCTGACGCAGTTCAGCTGGCTCATCTCCCTGGGCGCCGTGGTCTCCATGGCGGCGGTGCTGCTCGTCTTCCAGTACGGCCAGCCGCGCATCTTCTACGCCATGGCGCGGGATGGGCTGCTGCCCCCGTGGGCGGCGAAGCTCCACCCCAAGTACCGCACCCCCCACGTCACCACGATCGCCACGGGGGTGCTGGTGGCGCTCGGCTCCCTGGTGGCCGATGACGCCGCGACCTACGATCTCACCAACATCGGCACGCTGTCCGCCTTCATGCTGGTGTGCCTGGGCGTCCCCATGCTGCGCCTGAAGGACCCGGACCGTCCGCGGCCCTTCAAGGTGCCCTTCGTGTGGCCGGTGTCCCTGGCCGGAGCCGGCGCCTGCCTCTTCGTCATGCAGGGCCTGCCCTCACACGCCTGGGTCCGCTTCGGCATCTGGCTCGCCATCGGCCTCGCGCTCTACTTCGCGTATGGCTACCGCAACTCCGTGCTCCGGCGCGGGGCACCGCCCGTGAACCTCGAGGGCAGCGCCCCGCCGAGCCCCAGCGTCTAGGCTCAGGCCCGCGGGGTTCCGCCCCGCGGCACGGAATCCCAGTACAGCCCGGCGCTGCTCAGCAGGCGCTCGTTGCCCAGCCGCGAGAGCGCCTCGCACACACCAGGGTCGGACAGCAGGTGCCGCTCGCAGCTCCCCCAGTCCAGCCGCAGCAGGACGCAGGCGGTCTCCGCGCACACGGTCGCCGTGGCCGCCAGGCCGAGCATCAGGGCGATCTCCCCGAACATGTCCCCCTCGCCCAGCGTGCGCAGGGGGACCTGGCTCCCGTCCGCGTGACGGTGCAGCACCTGGCACCGCCCGCGCAGCAGCAGGTACAGGGCATCCACCTCGCGGCCCTGCTCCAGCAGGAGCGTGCCCGCCGGCCGGGTGCAGATCTGGAAGTCCCGGGCCAGGGCCTCGCGCTGCTCGGGGCCGAGGCTGCGGAAGAGCGGGTTGCCGCGCAGCACGTCCTCCAGCAGGCGCTCGCGGTGGAAGCCCTGCAGCACGTCCTCCACCGACGGGTGCGTCTGGAGGAGCTGCTCCAGCTGCTCCCGCGTCAGCTCCAGCACCGCCGTGCGCTCGAAGGCCCGCACGGTGGCGAAGCGCGGGGTGCTGGCCAGCAGCGACATCTCCCCGAAGAACTCGCCCTCGCCCAGGAAGGCCACCGTGCGCCGGCGCCCCGACTTGAGCGTCCGCACCACCTCCACGCTCCCCTCGACGATGGCGAACATGGAGCTGCCCGGCTGCCCCTCCTCGACGATGTTCTCGCCCGCCTGGAAGATCCGCGGCTCCAGCGTCTCCATCATCGACAGCAGCTCCCGCGGACCCACCCGCGCGAGCAGCGAGGCGCGCGGCACCGCTTCGGCCCCGGTGGACACCTTCTCGGCGGCGGCCTCCAGGAACCGGGTCCTCGGGACGGCGGGCCCCGGCGGCGCGGAGGGATCCAACCGGCGGGCATCCAGCTCCGCCAACAGCCGCCGCGCCGGCTCATGCGCCGGATCCAGCCGGAGGATGACCTTGCACAAGGCAATGGCGCGCACCAGCAACCCTTGCCGCGCCCAGAGTTCCGCCAGTTGTTCGTAGCCCTCGAGCATCACTTCCGCTGGTTCACGAGCGAAGGACTGAATAACCCCAGCTTCCTGCTGACGCAATGTGTCGGACATCGTTCCCCCCTCTGACCTGGCTCCCCCCGGAGTCCGGGCGGTGGAGCGTGTCGAGGCTCAGAGTGCGCGCCCGTGGCTCCCCTGTCTGTGAGGGGGTTCACACACGCGGGGAGATGTCCTCCACCCCACACTACTCCGTCCGGACCACCGAGCCCGCGGGCAGCCCGGTCCGCAGCCGGGTCAGGGCCAGCTCCACGGCGTCCGGCTCCACGCTCTCCACCGTCACCTTCACCACGTAGTCCAGCGAGCGATCGAACATCGGGTAGGAGCCGATGGCCACGTGCGGCATGTCCAGCGCCACCCGGTCCAACACCGCCGCCACCGCGCTCTCCCCCAGGTTGAGGTACAGCACGCGCAGGTGCATGGGCGTCCCGCGCAGCTGTGCCAGCACCGCCTCCAGCTGCGTGCGGAAGAGCTGCGGCACTCCGGGCAGCATGAACACGTCCCCCACCGTCAGCACCGGGTACCAGCTGCCCGGCTGGGCGAGCAGCACCGCGCCCTCGGGAGCGTCCGCCAGCCGCATCGCCTCGGCCGTCGGCTCGTCCACCGCCTTCTCGCGGATGAGCGCCACCATCTCCGGCAGCCGCACCACCTTGCGCCCCATGGCCAGCGCCACCGCCCGCACCGTCACGTCGTCGTGCGTGGGGCCGATGCCGCCACTGGTGAAGACGTACTTCGCGCGCAGCCGCGCCCGCGCCACCGCCTCCACGATGATGTCCACCTCGTCCGGGACGATCTCCAGCGTGCGCAGGGGAATGCCCACCTCCCGCAGACGCTTGATGAGGTGGGGGCCGTTGGCATCCACCACCTTCGCCGTGAGGACCTCGTTGCCGATGATGACCGCCGCCGCGCCGGTGGGATCCATGCGGCCGGGACTCTACCGTACCGCCGCTCGCGTGGGCTTGCGTCCGAGCAGTTTGCGCACCTGGGCCAGACAATCGGCCGTCACCGCCTCCACCGTCTGGTCCCCGTCGATGCGCACCACGTGCTCGCGCTTGCCCCTCAGTTTGATGGCCGCCTCGTACTGCTTGGAGATGCGGCGCTGCTTCTCCTCCGCGTCGAAGAGCTCCTCCGGCCCGCCCCGCGCCGCCCGCCGCCGCGCCGCCACCTCGATGGACACCCCGACGAAGAGCGTCAGGTCCGCCGGCACCGCGTGCGCGTTGATGGACTCCACCCACTCCATGGGCAGCGACGCCCCCTGGTACGCCAGCGACGACAGCACCGAGCGATCACTCAGCACCACCTGCCCCGCCTCCAGCGCCGGCAGCACCTTCGCGCGCAGGTGATCCGTCCGGTCCGCCGCGTACAGCAGCGCCAGTGTCTCGGGCGCCAGCGGCCCCGCGCCTCCGGGCAGCACCAGCCGCCCCGTCAGCGCCTGACGGATGAGCACGCCCACCGGCCCGTCCGAGGGCTCGCGCGTGGTGAGCACGGACTGGCCCTCGGCCCGCAGCGCCGACGCCAGCCGCTCCACCTGCGTGGTGGTGCCGGCCCCGTCCAGGCCCTCGAGGACGATCAGACGCCCGCCGCGCGCGGGCTTGCGTGCCGGACTCACCGGGGCAGCAACGCCCTGGGATCGTCCAGCCCCAGCCGGTGGCGCAGCTCCAGCATCGTCTCGTAGCGCACCAGCTCGTCCGCCAGCACCGTGCGGCCCTGCCGGTAGCGCACCACCCCGTAGATGACCAGCCCCAGCGTCGCCGCCAGGCCCAGCCACGCCACGTGCGGCGCCCTCGTCGAGTCCCAGAAGAGCTTCGCCGTCGCGCCCCCGAGGATGAAGGACACCACGAAGGACACGCCCGCGTGGGCGAACAGAAGCGTGCTCTGGCGCGTGGACAGCGCCTCCTGGAGGCGCTCGAGCTGCTCGTGGAGATTCTGCTGCGTTTCTGCGTTCACGGGGGCGGCAACCTAGCGGAAGCGGCGGGCCACGTCGACTCCGCACACCGGGCTCCTGGAGTGGGTAGGCCCTCAGCGCAGCAACACCTACAATACAGGATTCGAGAATCCGATAATTCGACAAATCGGTGTAACCGGATCAGCGGGGCTGTCGTACCGCGAGCACCCACTCCACGAGACGCTCGGCCTGTCCGACGCGGAGGTGCAACTGCTCGTCGCGAACACCCAGGAGGGCTACGGCGAGCGGCTGCAGGAGCTGGGGCTCGAGCCGGAGCAGATCCGCGAGCTGCTCACCCAGACGGATCCGCCGCTGTTCGCCTTCTCCGGCGGCCTGGGTGACTACGTGCCGTTCGGCAACCCCAACCCCATGTTCGAGACGCTCGCCGCGTTCGGTCTGAGCGGGGATGAGGCGTTCCGGTTCCTCCAGGAGCACGGCGGCGCGCTCGCGGCGTTCGACACCGTCATCGCGGACCCGTACAACGCGGAGGCCTCGCTGGGGAACGCGCTCGCCTCGGGCGACTTCTCCGCCTTCCGCGAGAATGCGCTGGAGCGGTTGCCCGACGACATCGCCGACGCCCTGCGGCCCTATCTGAACGCGCAGCCGAACACCGAGTACTTCGAGAACTGAGGCCCCGGAGAGCAACCCGGGGCACCCGGCACCCTCACCCCGTCCCTCTCCCGGTGGGAGAGGGAATGTGTGCGCGGGTTACTGCCGCGTCAGCGTGATGGAGGTCCGCGCCACATTGCACGCGGTGGCGGAGCTGGCCGCCTCGAAGTAACCGGTGATCTTCTCGCCGTCGTACTCGCCGTCGATCTGGATGATCGTGTTCGAGCTCTCCGAGCCCGACCCGGACCCACCGAACTCCACGCTCGTCTCGGCCAGCGTTCCAGCGAGGGTCCCATTGTTGAAACAGGTGGCCTTGTTGGTGCTGAGCACTCCGGTCACGGCCACGATGGAGCTCGAATACTGCTCCTTCACGTTCACGGTGACATCCCAGCCGGATGCGCTGCCCTTCCACGTCCCGACGAGGTTGTTACCGCCACATCCACAAACAGCGAGGGCCATACAGGCAACCCACTTCTTCATGCGCTCTCCTGGAGAGACTGCGAGTGAAGTGGGGCACTATAGGTGGGGCCGCCCGCATCGCATCCAGATTCGCGGGCAGCTCCACCTTCTCGAATCTCAAGGTCCGCAAGTGGTGCGTCCATACGCCGTGACGCACACCCCCGAGACGGCAGGCGGCCCCCAGAGGTGCAGGCGGCAACCGTCGTCCTGCATCAAGGTCCCGGCCACCGCGTCCGTCCAGACGCAACGCTGCAACCCGTGCAACTCGGAGCCATCCGAGCCGCGCGCCCACGCATCGAGCGTCCGCTCCGCGTAGTCCAGGCCCGGCGGCCCCTGCCAGGTGCCCAGCTCCAGGCTCCAGCCCTCGTCGAGCACCGCCTCCATGGGCAGCCGCAGGGAGGCCCCACGGTAGGAGAGCTCCGGCCCCGTGCCAGGGGCGACGACCTCGAGGATCTGCCCCGAATTCCGCCGGGGATGGCGCTCGGGCTCTCCCATCCGCAGGATGCCGCGGATGTCGGTGAGCACGAGTCCCTCACCGCCCACCCGCACCTCGCCTCGCGGAGTGTCGGCGAAGAGGGCGATCGACGCCTCGATCGCGCCTCCGACGAAGTAGCGCCCCACCCCCGGTTGACCGGGCGCTGCGTACGGATGCTCCAGTTCCAGCAACTCGAGCCGGGTGGGCTCAAGGCAGGTGAGCTCGAAGGCATCCTCATAGCGGACCTCGCTTCCGGCCATCACCCGCACCCGCACCTCGTGCGCGCGCCCCGGCTCCGCGTCACAGCGCGTGCGCAGCCGGTAGCCTCCTGGCAGGTAGCGGGCCGGGGATTCCTCGCGGGAGACCTCGAAGTCGAACCCCGGCGGGGCCTGGACCTCGAGCGTCGTGCCCTTGAAGTCCCACCGCTCGACCCGGTCCGCCTCCATCGGATCGATGTGTTCCGGCCACGTCCGCAAGTCGTTGAGCCGCACGGTCGTGTACAGGCCCGAGGCCACCTCCTCGGAGGAGTGGAGGTACAGCTCCCCGTGCTTTCCCGTACCCCGCGGCTCTTCACACCCCGCCACGACGGCCATCCACGCGATCAGTCCCAGTGCTCCCGCGCCGCGTCTCGTCAGCATTGCCATTCGGACCCCCCTCTTGTGTTTGCGAGGGGCCGACTGAGCAAGCCGTGTTCCAAGCACGCGTGACACGCGCAAGACGGGTGGGCTGACTCCCAAGCCGCGACATCCGTGTCAGGTTCATCGGGGCCGCGGTCGAAGATCCATTGCCCGTGGTCTCGGGCCTCACGGGGGCAACCCGGGGCGCTCGATACCCTCACCCCGTCCCTCTCCCGGGGGGAGAGGGGAAATGGGGGGTGATTGGAGCTGGGCGCTACAGGTCCGACAGCGCCGCGCGCACCGCGTCCAGGTTCGCGGGCAGGTCCACCGGCGGGTTCGCGTAGCGGCTCTTCACATCCTCCAGCACTCCCCGGTGGTAGCCCACCTTGAAGTCCGGGAACTTCAGCCCGTGCGCCGTGGACACCACCGCCACCCGCGCTCCCCGCGCAATCACTCCCTGCGCTACCAGCTTCTCCAGCGCCGCCAGCGCCACGCCCGTGTGCGGACACGTGAACGTCCCCTCCCGGTCCGCCCTCGCCGCCGCGTTCGCCAGCTCCGACTCCGTCGCCTCCTCCACCACTCCGTCGAACGCCTTCAACATCTTCACCGCTCGACGGAACGACACCGGCGCGCCAATCTGGATCGCCGACGCCAGCGTCTTCTCCGCCTTCATCGGCACCAGCTCCGCGAAGCCCCCACGGAAGGAGCGCATCAGCGGATTGGCCCGCTGCGCCTGCCCCACCGCGATCCGCGGACGCTTGGAGATCACCCCCAGCGCGTGCATCAGCTCGAAGCCCTTGCCCAGCGCGCTCGCGTTGCCCAGGTTGCCACCCGGAATCACCACCCAGTCCGGTGGATCCCACTCCAGGTCCTGGCACAGCTCGATGGCCACCACCTTCTGCCCCTCGATGCGCAGCGAGTTCATCGAGTTGGCCAGGTACAGGCCCGAGTCCTTCGTCACCTGCTGCACCAGCTTCATGCAGCCGTCGAAGTCCGTGTCCAGCGACAGCACCCGCGCCCCGTTCGCCACCGGCTGCACCAACTGCGACAGCGACACCTTGTCCTTCGGCAGGAACACCACCGACGGAATCCCCGCCGCCGCGCAGTAGGCCGACAGCGCCGCCGACGTGTCTCCCGTCGACGCGCACGCCACCGCCCGGATGGGCACGCCCTTCGCCCGCATGTGCTTCACCGCGGACACCAGGACCGTCATCCCCCAGTCCTTGAAGCTGCCCGTCGGCGAGACGCCGCACTCCTTCAAATCCAGGCTCGCCAGCCCCAGCTCCGCCGCCATCCTCGGCAGCGCCTTGAGCGGCACCCGCCCCTCTCCCAACGAGACGATGTCCCCCGCCGGAAGCCGCGGATACACCCACTCGTGCTTGCCCCATACCCCCGAGGCGTACGGCAGCCGCGAGGCCCCGAAACGCTGCTCGAAGCGCCGCTTCCACTCCTCCGCGGACACCGAGCGCAGCGCCTCCACGTCGTGCGCCACCTCCAGCAACCCGTCGCACTTCGGGCAGCGGTAGACGACCTCCAACAACGAGGCCCGGAAGCCACAGCCCTCGCTGCAGGCGTATTCGGCGTGAAAGGCAGGCGTTCCCATGGTGTTCACTCCGCCGCTGGAATCATCGTGCTGCACGTCACACAGGCCCGGCCCGCGTACCCCGGCGTGTGGCACTTCGGACACGCCGTCCGCTCCCCGGACTGCGGCGGCTTGCCGGACGCGGACGCCTCGGCCGGCGCCAGGCGCGCCTTGGGCAGCCGCATGCCGCAGCGATCACACACCGCCCCGATGTCCTGCACGTTGCGGCAGTACCGGCAGACGACCGGGCCCGTGGGTGCCGCCGTCTTCAGTCCGTCGGACATCGCCCGGCCCGTGTCCATGTCCTGGACCGGCGCCACCACGACGTTGCCCGCCGCGGCGGAACGGCCCGTGTCCAGCTCCGGCACCGCCTGCACGGCGACCTCCGGCACCGCCTGCTGGGCCGTCAGCTCCAGGTCGGGAATCGCCGCGGTCTGCACCGGGGCGCGCCCTCCCGCCAGCTGCGTCTGCTCCAGCTCCGCCAGCCGTGTCACCGGCACCGCCACCGGCGCGGTCGTGAACAGCTTCTTCCCACAGACTTCACACTCGGTGCCCTGAGCCTGCTGGTGCTCGCACACGGGGCAGATGATCATGACCAGGAGGTTAGCCGGTCCCCAGCGGATGGAGCAATCAATGCACGAAGTCCGGCGGCGGCGCGCTCGTCATCGGCACGAAGCGCACGCCCAGCAGCTTCTCCACCTGGGGGGCCTCCCCTCGTAACGGCCGCGTCACCCGGATCAGCTCCTGGGAGCCCTGCCTCGGGCCCACCGGCAGCACCAGCCGCCCGCCCGGCCGCAACTGCTGGTAGAGCGCCGGGGGCAGCCGCTCCGGGGCCGCCGTGCCGATGATGGCGTCGAATGGCGCGTCCTCCGGCCAGCCAGCCGTGCCATCGCCTACCCGGAAGTGGATGCCGCCGAGGCCCATCCGCTCCAGCCGCTCCCGGGCCGGTCCCGCCAGGTCCGGGAGGCTCTCCACCGTGTACACCTCGGCCCCCAGCCGCGCGAGCACGGCCGTCTGGTAGCCCGAGCCCGTTCCAATCTCCAGCACCCGCTCCCCGGGTTGGAGGTTCAACGCCTCCGTCATGAAGGCCACGATGAACGGCTGGCTGATGGTCTGCCCATGGCCGATGGGCAGCGGCGTGTCCTGTCCCGCCACGTCCCGCATCGACTCGGGGACGAACGCCGCCCGGTCCAGTGCTCGAATCACCTCGAGCACCCGCGCGTCGGAGATGCCCTGCCGCCGGAGTGCCTCCGCGAGTTCCACGTCTCCCATGGGACCAGCCTAACCACATCGAGGCACTCCCGCAGGCCCTGCCTCGCTTCCCCGGGAACGGAGCGGACACTCACGGCGCCCGCCCCGTCCCGGCGACACTCGCCCGAGGCTTCCCCTTGCACTTCCCGGTGGGCCATGGTGGGAATCCGGGCAGGAGAGCCCACGCATGGACGCCGCCGCCGACGAATTGCTCCGCCTCGCCTTCGACCGCGCCCCCGCCATGGAGGCCAACCAGGCCATCGCCCGCATCCGCGACGCCGCCGGAGATGAGCTCTCCGGCGCCACCAGCTACGAGCTCGTGCTGCCCGCGGACAACGTCCGCTCCTTCCTGCTCGACTACACCCTGCCCCGGCTCGTGGACTACCTCGAGTCCAGCGGCGCCAAGCTGCCCCACTGCGGCGGCGTCTTCCTCTCCGTGTTCTCCGGAGACACGCTCCACTTCCTGCACGCCCGGGACGTCGTGGAGCTGCTCTCCCGCTGGAGCGGCCTGTCCATGGCCGAGCTCAAGACGCGCTACGGGCCCAAGTAGAGGGCCCGGGCCGCCCCCCCCCCGGTCCGGGTGTCCCCAGGGCCCGCCGTCAGCCCGGCGAGCATCCTCGTCCTCCGGCTCGCGCCTCCGTGTTATCCCTCCCGGAGCCATGACCCCCACCGAGCGCCTCTACTACAGCGATCCCTTCCTCTTCCGGTTCACCGGGCGCGTGCTCGCGCATGGCACGTGGAACGGTGCCCCGTCCGTCGTGCTCGACCGCAGCGCCTTCTATCCCGAGGCCGGTGGCCAGATGGCCGACCGGGGGGTGCTCGGCGGCCGGGCCATCCGCGACGTGCAGGTGGATGACGCGGGGGTGGTCCACCACATGCTGGAGCTGTCCGAGGGCGCCACGCTCCCCGAGGTCGGCACCGAGCTGGCCGGGGAGATCGACCGGGTCCGCCGCCGCACGCACATGGCGCTGCACACCGGCCAGCACATGCTCTCGCGCGCGCTGGTGGACGTGGCCAACGCCCACACCGTGTCCTCGCGCCTGGGCGAGACGCTGTGCACCATCGACGTGGACCTGGACGTGCTCGACGAGCGCCGCGTCGCCGAGGCCGAGGACCTGGTCAACTCCATCATCGACGACGACATCGTCATCCGCGCCTTCTTCCCCACGCCCGAGGAGCTGGCCACCCTCCCCCTGCGCCGCGCCCCCAAGGTCACCGACAACATCCGCGTCATCCAGATGGGGGACTTCGACGTGTCGCCCTGCGGCGGTACGCACTGCACGCGCTCGGCGCAGGTGGGCCTGGTGCGGGTGCTCGGCGTGGAGCGCTACAAGGGCAAGGGCCGCGTCCTCTTCTCCGCGGGCCGCCGCGCCCGGACCGGGCTGTGGGAGGAGGCCGGCACCCTGCGCGCGCTCGGCAAGAGCTTCTCGTGCGGACCGCTGGATGTGCCCGCCTCCGTGGACAAGCTGCGGCGCGACCTGACCGAGGTGCGCGAGGCGCTCGGCGCCGCCCGGGCGAAGCTCGCCGAGTCCACCGCCGCCGAGCTCGCCGCCCAGGCCGAGCAGTCCCCCGGCAAGCCCGTGGTGGCGGTGCTCGAGGGTGCCACGCCCGAGGACCTGCGCTCCGTCGCCGCCCGCCTGACGAGCCGGCCCGAGGCCGTGGTGCTGCTCGCCGGCCGGAATCCCGACGGCCTGTCGGTGCTCATCACCCGGGGCAGTGGCTCCAGCTTCGGCTGCGGGGCCTTCCTCAAGCGCGCCGCCGAGGCCGCCGGAGGCCGCGGAGGTGGCCGCCCCGAGCACGCCGAGGGCCGCCTGCCTCCCACCACCGACTGGCCGGCCATCGTGGCCTCGCTGCTCGGTTGAGACGCGCGGGGCCGGTGCCTCCCGGGAGGACCAGCCCCGTCTTCACGGCCGCGCGTCCTTGCGCGCCAGGAGGTCTCTCGCGGCGAGCTCCACCGCCCGGCATCGCAGGACGGTCCTCCCTTCCTCGTCACCGCGCACCAGCCCGGAGAAGTACAGCCGCACCTCCGGTTCCTCGATGTGGTTGTCCAGCGGCTCGAGCGCGTTCACGGGCCGGCCCGCGAGCAGCTCGTGCAGCACGAAGCGGCAGCCCCGCGCCCCCGAGTAGCCGTTGCGTTCGTCCTCGCGCAGCACCTCCTGGAGCACGCCGCGCACCCACGGGCTTCTCGCCAGGCGCTGGGTCACCGACTCCCGGTCGAGCGCTCCCGCTCCGGCCACGACCTCCTCGAGCAGGCCCGGGTGACCGCCCGTGGCCTCGTGGACCTCCCGGGCCCACCGCTTCCCGTCCAGACCCGCTCCGTCGAGCAGCTGGCACACCTCGTCCACCGTGAAGTCGGGCACCTCGCGCCGCGGCGCGTCCTTGTACACGGAGGACTTCGCCACGTTGTGCTGCAACCACGCGCCCCGTGCCCCTCCTCCCGCCACCAGCAGGTGGAGCTCCACCTTCGACGGCTCCTCCAGCAACCGCCGCAGGTGCTTGCCGAACATTTCCAGGTGTCCCAACGGCCCCCACTCGTAGCGCAGGACGAACAGGTGCTCGCGCCCGAGTCCCTCGGCCTGCTGGCGCAGGTGCTCCATCAGGGCGTCGAAGCTCGTGACGCTCTTGTCTTCCGCGAGGGCGCGGCAGTAATCGGCTTCCGTGCAGTCCGGCACGTTCGGCGGCTCCAGCCAGGTGACCCGCTTCCCGTACGGCTCCGCCAGGCGGCGCGCGATCGACTCCGCCCCCCCTTCCTCGGGCGCGAACAGCACCAGCCGGTGCTGGGTCCAGAGGATGCGGGCGTACACGTGCTCCAACGCCTCCCGGGGAACGAGTGGTGGATTCCGTGGGACGGGAGCTGGCCGCGGCGGGGCGGTGGGGGCCGCCTGCGGAGGAGGCACCTGGGACGGCCCGGAGAGAAACGACTCGAGCAGGAACGCGTCCGGCGAGGGCGCGGGCCCCACCTTGGTGGGAACGGACGCGGGTGCGGGTATTCCCCGCGTGGGCTCGACAGCGGGACCTGGCCCGCGAGGCAGCGGCATGCGGGACGCGGGGGGCTCACCGAAGGCCGCTCGGGACAGCGCGTTCAGACAGGCCGCCAGCGGCGGGCCGTGATCCTCGTACTCGATGAGCTGGATGTTGTAGCGGGGCCACAGCGCGCCGCGCTCGATGCTCCCCTTCTTCATCAGCGCGAAGCTCGGCACGTGCCGCCCCTTCGTGATGCCCAGCACGTGCTCGATCTGCTTGAGCACGTAGGGATCGCTGAAGCTGAAGCCCACGTAGAGGAAGGGCCTGGCGCGGATCCACTCGCGCAGCCGCACCAGCGCGTTCGTGTACTGCGAGTAGCGCCCGTCCTGATGGGTCCCATCTCCATAGAGCCGCGCGTAGTCCGCCCCACCGAGGATGAGTGTCGAGAGCCGGTGGATGGTGCCGTGCAGGTACCAGAGCCGCGGCGCGTCCGGCGAGGCCTCCGCGTCCATCAGGTGCAGCTCGTCGTCCTGATCATTGGAGAGGGGCTCCGCGCCCTCCTGGCCCCACAGCAGGACGTCGTCGTAGTTCGTCGTGAGCATCACCTCGGGCCGCAGGCTCCAGAGCGCCCGCACCACCGAGAGCTCCGCGTCCGCCGGCCGGCGCACCCGCAGCCGCTCGCGCAGGAAGCGGTTGAAGCGGAACGCCCCCATCTCCTTGAAGCCGATCTCCGCCGCCGTGAGGAAGTCGCCCCCGGCGATGTGCCGCCGCACCTCGGCGACCACCGTCTCCGGCAGCGCCTCCTGCTCCAGCCTCTCCGCGAGCCCCTCGAGCAGCTGCTTCCACGAGGGAAACAGCTCCCGCTTCACCCCCATGCTCACACCCGCTCCCACGAAGGGAACCACCTGGTGTTTGCGTACCGCCTCGATCAGCTCTCTCGGAAGAGTCATGGCCCCCTCGGTCTCCGCCCGAAGCATAGCGCGGGCGGAGAACGGGGAGGGTCACTCCGACGAGCCCGAGAGCCCCGCCAGCGCTCCGAGTCCGCGCTGGAACTCCTCGAACGAGATCTGCCCGTCGGCGTAACGCTCGCTGAGGCTCAGCAAGGGCTGGGCCTCGGCGACGGCCAGCCACGCGTTCCGGGCCTGCGCCTCGGCCTCGGAGGAGGACGCCGGAGCCGGCACCTGGCGGGCCAGCTCCTCCAGGCGGGCACTGGCGCGCCGGGCCAGTGCCCTCAGCTTCGTCAGCACCTCGGGCGTCAGCCGCGCGGGCTTCGCGTCGATGACGCAGAAGGAGCCCACCGTCTGCCCCTGCACCTCCAGCGGGAAGCCCACGTAGGCCCGGATGCCGTAGCGCTCCACCAGATCCCTGGGCAGACCGGGCTCGCGCTCGGCGTCCTCGATCTCCAAGCAGTCACCCCGGGCCACCACGAACTGGCAGAAGGACGTGCAGCGATCCGTGGCGAGCGTCGCCGAGAGATCCGGCGGCAGCCCCACCTGCGCCCGGAAGAACTGGATCTTCCGCACCACCAGGCTCACCAGCCCGATGGGAAAGCCCGTCAACGTGGTGGCCTCGGTCACGAGCGCCTGCAGCTCCGGGTCCGGCGTGGACTCGAGCAATGGGGCATCGAAGGACGCCAGCCGCTCGGCGTCGTCCAACACCGACATGTCCTTGGGAGGCACGAAGTTCATCGGCCACCTGCCTGCCAGGGTGGCGAGGAGAGGGTCTGGATACGCAGCGACCGGGCGGGCTGCTGCATCCGGGTCTGCTGACGCAGGCACAGCGGGAAGACGGACTTCTCCTCGGTGTCCATCAACGAGCGCAGCGCGGCGGCCACCGTCCGGAAGCGCTGGTGGAGCCGCTCCGGATTCGTGTCCACGTTGGAGAAGAAGCCGAGCACCGCGCTGGACATCACCGTCAGGTTGGTGCGGAAGATGTTGAGCAGCGTGAGCGTGGTCGCGTCCTTCGAGTCCTGGCAGCTCGCCACCACCACCTCGTAGAGCTGCTCCTTCGCCCGCTGGTGGGGCACGAAGACGTCATGGAGTTGCCGCAACAAGCCTGGCAGCTCCGACGCGCTCGCCTTCTCGCAAACACCGAGGAGCACGCGCAGCCGACCGTGGTCCCGCTTCAACGTCTCCACCCGATTGATCATGGTGGGGGGAGCTACTGCGACGGACATGCCAACCGCCCTTCTCTTGGGTTCCAACAATCCAGCAGGACTCGAACTGTAGCGTCTCGCCACAATCCTGGGGACCCCCTGGGATCGTGGCGTTCCGGGACTGTGGCGTTGTGCCACACCCTCCCCGGAGCGGGAGCCCCGCTGTACCCGGCGAGTCCTTGGCAGGGTGAACAGCGGACGGACAGGCTCGGGCCCCCATCTAACAACCCAGGCTCCTTCCCGCATGTCCGCGAGCACCCATCACCGGCGTGGACCGCTGGGAGTTCCGCGACGGCCGCATCTGCCACGACCAGGCCTTCCATGCTCTCTCCTCCCTGCCGCGGCAGGTGGGCCTCATCCCTTGAACGCCGGGTGTGGGGCGCCCAACGCTGGGGGTCTCGCCACCTGAGAATCGCCACTTGCCTCGTTCACTGCCGGGCGTTGCTCCGGGACGGCCATGAGGGGGAGCGGGCAAGCGGGAGTTCGACCTGTCACGATCTCCCGCATGATTCCCCTGACGGACACGCACGGCCGGGCACCGCCGCGACTCGAGCAGCTGCTCGAGGTCGTCACGGACGGAGTGCTCGCCCTCGACGTCCAGGGACGGCCCACCTACGTCAACACCAGCGCCGAGCGCATCCTGGGCCGCTCCCGGCACCTGCTGCTCGGCCGCCGGCTCTGGGCGGAGCTGCCCGGGTTGGAGGAGACGGAGCTGTACCGGGCCTGCCACCGCGCGCTCGCGGAGAGCACGCCCACCACGGTAGAGGAGCACCTCGCGTCGCTCGGGGCCTGGTTGGAGGCCCGGGTGTTCCCCACCAGCGAGGGGCTGCTCGTGTTGCTCCGGGACGTGACGGCGCTCAAGCACATGGAAGCCGTGCGCTCGCGCTGGAGGGCGGAGCACCTGGCGCAGGACCTGAGCCGAAGCGAGGCGCGCTTCCGCTCGCTGGAGCTCATCTCCGAGGCGAGTGCCGCGCTCTCCTCCACGTTGGAGCTGCGCCAGGCGTTGGAGCGCCTCACCCGGAGCCTGGTGCCGCGCTTCGCCGGGTGGTGTGGCATCTACCTGCGCCAGGGCAAGGGTCCGCTGGAGCGGGTGGCCTTCACCGACGTGGATCCCGTCCGCGCCCTGCGGCTGCGCAAGGCGGGCAAGCAGTGGGAGGGTCCGTACCCGCTGCCCACCGCGGTGCTGGAGGGCGGCCGGCCCGAGCCCCTCCCCGTGCTCACCGAGGAGGCGCTCGCCCCGGAGCCGGACGAGGCGCTCCGGGAGCTGCGGCGCGCCTTCGTGGGGATGAGGGGGCTGGCGGTGCCCATCGTCCTGGACGGGCAGAAGCCCGGAGTCCTCGTGCTCGCCACGGGCGACGAGTACCGCGCCTACGACGCCGACGACGTGCGCCTCTGCGAGGAGCTGGCGCACCGGGCCGCCATCACCGTGGAGCACGCGCGCCTCTTCGAGCTGGCGCGCCAGGAGCGGGACCGGGCCGAGGAGGCCAACCGCGCCAAGGACGAGTTCCTCGCCACCGTCTCGCACGAGCTGCGCACCCCGCTCACGGCCATCCTCGGCTGGACCAGCATCCTGCGCACCAGCACGCTCACCCCGGAGAAGCAGACGCGCGCCCTGGAGACGGTGGAGCGCAGCGCCAGGGCCCAGGCGCAGATCGTCGATGATCTGCTGGACATCTCGCGCATCGTCGCCGGGAGGATGCGTCTGGACATGCAACCGGTGAAGCTGGCGCCCGTGGTGGAGGCGGCGCTGGACGCGGTACGCCCGGCGGCGGCCGCCCGGAACGTCCAGCTCGAGCCCCAGCTGGAGGCCGGCGTGGGCTCCGTCCAGGGAGATGCCCAGCGGTTGCAACAGGTGGCGTGGAACCTGCTCACCAACGCCATCAAGTTCACGCCCGATGGAGGCCAGGTGACGGCCCGGCTGCGGTGCGTGGAGGGCCACGTGGAGCTGCAGGTGACGGACTCGGGCAAGGGAATCGATCCCGCCTTCCTGCCCCATGTCTTCGAGCGCTTCCGGCAGGGCGATGGCAGCTCCACCCGCCGCTACGGAGGCCTGGGGCTGGGACTGGCCATCGTGCGCCACCTGGTGGAGCTGCACGGAGGCACCGTCCAGGCCCACAGCGAGGGCGAGGGCCGCGGCTCCACCTTCACGATGCGCCTGCCCCTGATCGCGGCGCGCCCACCGGAGGGCGCGTCCCCGGGCATCTCGTCGATGCTCCCGGATCCCTCGCTGGCCGCGTACCTGCCGGATCTCTCCGGCGTGCGCGTGCTGGTGGTGGATGACGAGCAGGGCACCCGCGAGTTGCTGCGGGCCCTGCTGGAGGAGCGCGGCGCGGTGGTGTCATCCGCCTCCAGCGCGGCCGAGGCGCTCGAGCAGCTCCAGCGCGCCCCACCGGATCTGCTCGTCTCGGACATCGGCATGCCGGACGCGGATGGCTACACCTTCATCCGCCAGGTGCGCGCCCTGCCTCCCGCGCGGGGAGGCCAGGTGCCCGCCGCCGCGCTCACCGCCTATACGCGCTTGGAGGATCGCACGCGCGCCTTGAGCGCGGGCTTCCACGTCTACGTGCCCAAGCCGGTGGATCCGATCGAACTGGTGATGGCGCTCGCCAATCTGATCAATCGCTTTGCCCGAAATTGAGAGCCGCGCTCAGTTGCTCGCTCTGCGGAAGACGAGCCGGCGAGCGCTGGGGGTGCTTGGACAGGCTGTCTGAGTTCAAACTATCATTCGATCCCCCGGACCCTGGCTCGTTCAGCGGGGGATGTGGAGACCGGGAACCCCCCAATTCCAAGACGGAGGCTGCATGCGTTTGAGGCAGACGTTGTGGGCCGGCTTGTTGCTCACGCCCCTCGCGAGCGGAAGTGCCCTGGCCGCGACTCGAGGTAATTACGACGCCTTCCTGGCTCGCCAGGAGGAGAAGGGTCTCGCCGCCAAGGACGACGCCCTCCGGACGCGCGGCCTGCGCGTGTCGCAGATGGAGGATCGGCTCGGAGTCCCGAGCTTCGTGTGGAACACGCGTGAGGGCTCCAGCTCCACGACGAGCATGAGCAAGGCGCTGGGGGCCCGCAAGCCGGACCAGGCCGCGCGCGCGCACCTGCAGTCGGTGGCGGACCTGTACCGCCTGGGCTCCGAGGACGTGTCCTCCGCGGTGCTGAAGTCGGTGCACCAGAGCGGCAAGGGCCCCGTCATCGCCCGCTTCGCCCAGCAGGTGGATGGCATCGAGGTGTTCCGCAACGAGGTGAAGGTCGTCATGGACCAGAACCTCGACCTGGTGGCCGTCTCCGGCTACCTGGCGCCCGCGCAGTCGGCGCGCAAGGCGAGCCTCGGCGCGGCCAGCTCCTTCAAGCTCTCCGCCGAGCAGGCCATCGCCATCGCCTTCCAGGATCAGACGGGCATCTCCATGCCGGCGCGCGGCTTCGTGGCCACCGGCAAGGCGAACGGGCCCTACTCGCACTACGAGCTGGACTCGAGCTCCGCCTCCGTCCTCACCCACCCCCTGGTGGTGCCCGCCCGCGCCAGGCAGGTCTACTTCACGATGCCGGACGGCCTGGTGCCGGCCTGGTACGTGGAGGTGAACAGCGGCGTGCGCAACACCACGGCCTCGGACTACCACTCCTTCGTGGTGTCGGCGGTGGATGGCGCGCTGCTGATGCGCAACAACCTGTCCGCGCACGCCGCCCCCGCCAGCTACCGCTACAAGGTGTGGGCGGACGCGACGGCGCCCTATACCCCGTATGACGGCCCGCACGGCACCAACACCACGCCCTACACGCCTGGCGTTCCGGATGGCGTGGACGTGCCGCTGGACGTGCCGCCCAACACCATCACGCTCTCCAGCCTGCCCGGCAATGAGCCGTGGCTCCCCGCGGGGGCCACCGAGACGGAGGGCAACAACGTGGATGCCTACGCCGATCTGGCCGCGCCGGACGGCTTCCAGCCCGGTGGCCAGGACGTGCGCGCGGCCCTCACGGGCGAGGCGTCCGATCCCGGCTTCGACTACCTCTACGATCTGACCAAGGCGCCCGGCTTCAACGCCACCCAGCGCCAGGCGGCGGTGACGAACCTCTTCTACGTCACCAACTGGCTGCACGACTCGTTCTACAACGCCGGCTTCGACGAGGCCGCCGGCAACGCGCAGGCCTACAACTTCGGCCGCGGCGGTGTCGAGGGTGACCGGATGCGCGCCGAGGCGCAGGACTACGGCGGCACCGACAACGCGAACATGTCCACTCCCGCGGACGGCGCTCCGCCGCGGATGCAGATGTACGTGTTCAACCCGGTCTCGCGCTTCAGCCTGGACGTCAACACGCCCACGGACCTGAAGGTCACGCCCTCGGCCGCCCAGTTCGGCGCCCAGGAGTATGACATCACCAAGGACGTGGTGGTGGCGCGCCACGGGACCGCGACCGACGGCTGCAGCACGGCCGCCTTCAGCAACGCGGCGGAGATCGCCGGCAAGATCGCCCTGATGGACCGCGGCACCTGCGCCTTCACCATCAAGGCCAAGAACGCGCAGAACGCGGGCGCCGCCGGTGTGATCCTCGCCAACAACACGTCCGGCGGCATCACCCCCGTGGGCGATGACGCCAGCATCACCGTCCCGGTGGTGGCCGTGCTGCAGGCCAATGGCATCGCCATCAAGAAGGCGCTCGAGACGGGCCCCGTCAACGTGCGCATGGTGAAGTTCAAGCCCGGCGCGGCCCGCGACGGCACGCTGGACAGCGCCATCATCGCCCACGAGTGGGGTCACTACATCAGCAACCGCCTCATCGGCGACGCCAACGGCCTGGGCAACTACCAGGGCGGCGCCATGGGCGAGGGCTGGGGCGACTTCCACGCCCTGATGATGCAGGTGCGTGAGTCGGACCGGGAGGTCCCGGGCAACAACCTCTTCCAGGGCGTCTACACGGTGTCCGCCTACGTCACCAGCGGCCCTGGCGTGCCCGGTGCCTACTACGGCATCCGCCGCATCCCGTACTCCACCTCGTTCGACAAGAACGCCCTCACCTTCAAGCACATCGCCAACGGCAACCCGCTGCCGGAGACGAACGCGCTGGCCTTCGGCCATGACGGCCGGGCCAACTCCGAGGTCCACAACGGTGGCGAGGTGTGGGCCACCATGCTGTGGGAATGCTACACCTCGCTGCTCAACGCCTACTCCTTCGCGGACGCGGAGGACCGGATGAAGCGGTACCTGGTGGCCGCCTACAAGGCCACCCCGTCGAACCCCACCTACATCGAGGCGCGTGACGCGCTCCTGTCGGTGGCCAAGGCGTCGGATCCCGCGGACTACACGCGCTTCGTGAATGCCTTCGCCCGGCGCGGCATGGGCTTCGGCGCCAAGGCGCCGGACCGCGACTCCCAGGACTTCATCGGCGTGGTGGAGAGCTACCAGACGGGCAACAACCTGGAGGTGGTGAGCATCAAGCTGGACGACACCATCAGCGGGTGTGATCAGGACGGCGTGCTGGACGTGGGCGAGACGGGCTACCTCACCGTCACCCTGCGCAACGTGGGCGCGGACAACACCAGCGCCTTCACCGCCACGCTCGCCACGACGGGCTCCACGGCCACCTTCGCGCTGCCCGCGGACAACAAGATCGCCTTCCCGGCCCTGGCGCCCGGACAGACGGCGACCCGGAAGCTGCCGCTCCAGCTGGTGAGCACCACCGGGACCGAGCCCCGCGCGGGCATCACCCTGGCGCTCGATGAGCCCTCGCTCCCCGACCCGCTGCGCTCGGCGCGCTACGACGGCCTCGTCAACACGGACGAGTCCGCGGGCACCAGCGCCCTGGACACGGTGGAGGACGTGACGACGGCGTGGACCTCGTCCGTCCCCGGCTCCGGCCCCACGCAGCCCTGGCAGCGCGTGGAGGAGAAGGGCAACCGCTACTGGAACGGCCGCGACCTGCCCTTCACCGCCGACATCGCCCTCACCTCTCCGTGGGTGCAGGCGAGCGCCGACGCGGACTTCATCTTCCGCTTCAAGTACCGCCACTCCTTCGAGACCGACAACGGCGGTGGCGCCCCCTGGTACGACGGCGCCGTGGTGGAGTTCACCACCGACGGCATCGAGTGGCACAACGTCTTCGATCTCGACGTGGACCCGGGCTACACCGACTTCATCGACAATGATGGCAACCCGCTCTACGGCCAGCCCGGCTACACCGGCCTGAGCGCGGCCTTCCCCGCGTTCGATGAGGCGGAGCTGGACTTCGGCCGTCAGCTGGCGGGCAAGCGCGTGCAGTTCCGCTTCCGGATCGGCTCCGATGCGGGCGTGGGCGCGCACGGCCTGGACGTGGATGACCTGCGGTTCGTGGGCATCGATCCCCGGCAGCTGCCCTTCGGCGGCCCGGTGCGCGAGGCCTTCGAGGGCCCCGCGGGCGACCCCTCGGCCCCCGCGTGCAACCGCCGCCCGGTGGCCAACACGGGCAAGGGTCCGCAGACGGTGGCCAACTTCACCGTGAACCCGGGCACGGGTGACAAGGTGTACACGACGGTGAAGCTCGATGGCAGCGGCAGCTTCGACCCGGATGGTGACGCCCTCACCTACACGTGGACCCAGCTGTCGGGCCCCGCCGTGACGCTCACGGGCGCCAACACGGCCCGGCCCACCTTCACGCCCCGCGTGGCCAACAACGAGACCTTCGTCTTCCAGCTCGTGGTCAACGACGGCAAGGAGAACAGCGCCCCGGTCAACACCACCGTCTATGTGCTCACGGATCACGATCCCGTGGTGGACGCGGGTGCTGACTTCCGCGCTCCCGCCCGCGGCGTCGTCACGCTCTCGGGCTCGGTGATGGATCCGGACGGGGACCCGGTGCTCGGCTCGCTCTGGCTGCAGCTCAGTGGCCCGGACGTGACGCTGAAGGATGACGGCGCGCTCACGACGACCTTCACCGCCCCGGACGTGAAGGAGGACACGGAGCTGGTGTTCCTCCTGCTGGCCCAGACCAACGCGCTGGTGGGTGAGGACACCGTCACGGTGGTCATCCACAAGTCCAACCGTCAGCCGGTGGTGAAGGGCCCCAACGACAAGATGGTGGAGGAGCGGACCCACCTCACGCTCGACGCCGAGGGCACGGACGCCGACGAGGACACGCTGAGCTACCAGTGGGAGCAGACGGGTGGCCCGGTGGTGGAGCTGTCGGGTGACGACACCGCGAAGCTGAGCTTCACCACGCCCGAGGTGCTGGGTGACACCCTGATGACCTTCCGCCTGATGGTGAAGGACTCGGATGGGGCCGAGAGCGAGGCCGTCACCGTCAACCTGCTGGTGACGGACGTCAACCGCGCGCCCACGGCGCTGGCCCGGAAGATCGCCGGCGGCAGCGTGGCGGGTGACAGCATCACGCTGGACGGCACCGGCTCCACGGATCCGGACGGCCAGACGCTCACCTACCAGTGGACGCAGGTGTCCGGCCCGTCCGTCACGCTCACCCCGGCGGATGGCGCGGTCACCAGCTTCGTGTCCCCGAAGTCCAAGGATGGCGCCACGCTCGTCTTCGAGCTGACGGTGTCCGATGGCAAGGCGTCCGCCACGAACCAGGTGACGGTGGACGTGCCGAAGGCGCAGGGAGGCATGGGCTGCTCCAGCACGGGCGGCTCCGGCCAGAGCTCCCTGGTGTCGATGCTGCTGCTCGGCGCCGGCCTGCTCTTCTCGCGCCGCCGCTCCTTCGGCCGCGGGTAGTGTGACCGCGGGCCCCAGGCCCTGTTGAACGAGGGGTGGCCTCCGGGCCACCCCTCTTCTTTTCCGGCCTCCCGCTCAGCCCACGCGGGCGAGGGACAGCCGCCCCTCCCAGCGCTCCTCGAGCGCCTTCACCAGCGCCTGGTGCTCGGGGGCGGCGAGCTTCGGATCCCTCGCGAGGATGCGCCGCGCCTCCTGCTGCGCCAGCGACAGCAGATCTCCATCTCGCGCGAGGTTGGCCACCGCCAGCTCCGGCAGGCCGCTCTGCCGCGTGCCGAGGAACTCGCCCGGGCCGCGGATCTCCAGATCCTTCTGCGCGATGACGAAGCCGTCACTGCTGTGCTCCATCACGCCCAGCCGCTCCGAGGAGTCCATGGAGGAGCGCGCGAGGTTGGCCACCAGGTAGCAGTAGCTCACCGCCGCCCCGCGCCCCACCCGGCCGCGCAACTGGTGCAGCTGCGACAGGCCGAAGCGCTCCGCGGACTCGATGACCATCACCGAGGCGTTGGGCACGTCCACGCCCACCTCCACCACCGTGGTGCACACGAGAATCTGGAGGGTGCCGGCCCGGAAGGCGTCCATGACGAGGTCCTTCTCCTCGGGCTTCATCCGCCCGTGGAGCAGCCCCACCTCCACGCCGGGGAACACCTGGCGCAGCTTGTCCGCTCCGCGCGTGGCGTCCTCCAGATCCAACTTCTCCGACTCCTCCACCAGCGGGTACACCACGTAGGCCTGGTGGCCCTTCTGCACCTCGGACGCCACCGCCTCGTACACCCGCGCCCGCTGCTTGTCGTTGAAGACACGCGTCTTCACCGGCGTGCGCCCCGGCGGCAGCTCGTCGATGACGGACACGTCCAGGTCCCCGTACAGCGTCATCGCCAGCGTGCGCGGAATGGGCGTGGCCGTCATCACCAGCACGTCCGGCGACACGCCCTTGCTCATCAGCGTGTGCCGCTGCAACACGCCGAAGCGGTGCTGCTCGTCGATGACCACGAAGCCCAGCTTCTGGAAGCCCACGTCCTGCTGGATGAGCGCGTGCGTGCCCACCGCCAGGTGGATCTCCCCTCGCGCCACCGCCTCGCGTACCTCGCGCTTGCGCTTCGCCGTCCCCGCCGCGCTCAACAGCCCCACCTTGTAGCCCAGCGGCTCCAGCAGCTTGCGGAACGTGCGCTCGTGCTGCTCGGCGAGGATCTCCGTGGGCGCCATCACCGCCACCTGGTAGCCGTCCTGCAACGCCACCAGCGCCGCCACCACCGCCACCGCCGTCTTCCCCGAGCCCACGTCGCCCTGCACCAGCCGGTTCATCGGCTCGGCCGCGCCCATGTCCTGGGAGATCTCCTCGATGACCTTCTTCTGCGCCCCCGTGAGCTGGAAGGGCAGCGCCCCGCGCGCCTTCTCCAGCCGCGGCGCCGACACGTCGAAGGTGATGCCCTTCTCCGTCTTCACCCCCTGCCGCTTCAGCCCCATGCCCAGCTGCAGGAAGAAGAGCTCGTCGAACGCCAGCCGCCGGTGCGCCGGGCTCAGGTGCCGGTCCAGCATCTCCGGATCCGCGTCCCCCGCCGGGAAGTGGATGGACTTGAGCGCCTCCGTCAGCGTCATCAACTCCAGCTTCCGGCGCAGGCCCTCCGGCAGCGGCTCCTCCACGTGCTGCGCGTAGGACTCGCTCACCACCGAGGCCAGCTCCCGGAACATCCGCTGGTCCCCCCGCTCGAAGCCCGGGTACACCGGGACGATGCGGTTGAAGTGCACCGAGGACACCTCGAGGTCCTCCGCCGGCTCGATCTCCGGGTGCGCCATCTCGCGCCCCGACAGCGACGCGCGCACCTCGCCGGACAGCACCAGCCGCTTGCCCACCGGGAAGCGCGCCTTCAGCCACGGGCCCGCGTTGAAGTACGTCGCCGCGATGCTCCCCGAGCGGTCCGCCACCACCGCCCGGAAGTAGCGCTTGCCCGTCCGGCTCGGCACGAAGTCCGCCATCTTCACCACGCCCACCGTCACCCCACGCTCGCCCGGCATCAGCTCGGCGATCGTCTGCAGCCTGCGCCGATCCTCGTAGCAGCGCGGCAGCAGGAAGAGGATGTCCCCCACCCGCTTCAGCCCCTTCTTGTTCAGCGCCGCCAACAGCCTCGGGCCCAACCGCTTGCCCATCGTCTTCAGCGGAATCGCCAACGGCCCCGAGCGCGGTGCGATCGACAGCAGCTTCGCCTCCGCCCGCGACTCCTCCTGCCCCTTCGCCACCTTCTTCTTCTTGCGCTTCGCGGCGGGTTTCTCCTCGGGGGCCGGCGCATCGGGTGGCGCGGGGGGCACGGGTTTCGTGGGGGTGCGCGCGAGGATGGGGGCCGTGGGTCTCGCCGGGGCCGCGCTCCGCGTTCCCGGGGGCGGCGGCGCCGGGGTTCTCGATTTCCACTCGGGGACCAGGTCCTGACGACCCTCACCCCGTCCCTCTCCCAGAGGGAGAGGGGTGCGGCTCAACCTGGGGGACTCGATACCCTCACCCCGTCCCTCTCCCGGAGGGCGAGGGGTATTGGGCACGGCGGGGGATTTGGGCACGGCGGGGGATGGGGGGGCACTGGCGGCCAGGGGGGGCGCGGCGCTCGCGACCTGGGCCAGCTCGTCGGGCAACTGCACCCCGCTCAGCTTCAGCCCCGCCAGGACCCTCCTCAACGCCTCCTTGCGCCGCTCCGGCGCCGGATGGTCCACGTGCGGCAACGCCGCCCTCAACTGCTTCAGCGCCTCCCCGTCCACCCCCGTCGCCCCCGCGAGCGCGCGCTCCAGGAGACCCCGCAAGTCCTTCACCGTCGACAGATGGGCGAAGTCACTCCGGCACGCATAACGCAATGGTCCAACGAGGCTGGTCAGCGGATGGTTCACAGTCAGGATCCGAGCGTTTCATCCTAAGACGCGGCCTTCTCTCCGCCCACCAGAACGACACGGGGGAACGAGCTCGCGCCCGCTCCCCCGCCCGCCTGGCCTCGAGCTGTTCTTCAGCCCTCCGCCGGCGCGTCCTCCTGCGGGTCCTCGAAACGGACCTCCTGGACCTCGTACTCGCGGGTGCCACCCGGGCTCTGCACGGTGGCGATGTCGCCCACCTTCTTGCCAATCAACGCCCGCGCCACCGGCGACGTCACGGCGATCCACCGCTTCTTCAGGTCCGCCTCCAGCTCGCCCACCAGCCGGTACGTCACCGTCTTGTCCGACTCCACGTCCAGCAGATCCACCGTGGCACCGAACACGACCTTGTCCCCGCCCAGCTTCGCCGGATCGATCACCTCGGCCCGGGCGATCCAGTCGTTCAGGTCCAGGATGCGCCCCTCGATGTGGGACTGCTTCTCCTTGGCCGCGTGGTACTCGGCGTTCTCCCGCAGGTCCCCGTGCGCACGGGCCACTTCGATCTCCCGGGAGATCTTCCCGCGCTCGACGGTCTGAAGGTGCTTCAGCTCCGCCTTCAGCTTCCGCAGACCCGACGGGGTCATCGGAATGTTCCCGCTCCCACTCATCGACACGACTCCTTCCCACGGCAACAGGTGAACGCCGCGGCCCACGGCCACCGCCCTTCAACGATGGCGGCGGCCGGGCCGAAAGGGAAACTGTAAGGGACGTTTGACAGGCCGGTCAACGAAAGCCGCCGTCCGGACCAGCGTCGGCGCTTCTTCCGCCCGCCCGCCCCGCCGGACTTCTGGCATGCTGCCACGCCGTGCTGTCCATCCAGGAATTGCGCGCGCTCGGCGCGTCATTGTCCATCGGGGCCTTCCGCCGTCAACTCGGCCCCTTCGTCCTCATCCAGCGCGCCCCCGGCCGTCCCTCGGCCGCGCTCGAACCCACCCGCGTGGCCTCCGCCGGCGCCATCGAGCAGGGCATGCTCTCGCTCCTCTTCGAGTTCGAGGACCTGCTCATCACCACCCTCCCCCCGCTGGCCCGCGCGGAGGCGCTGAGCGTGGGACGGCTGCCGGACTGCGACCTGGTGATCGACGACGCCTCGGTGTCCAAGCGCCACGCCGTGCTGCGCTGGAACGAGCCCCAGGGCCGCTGCACCGTGCAGGACACCGGCTCCACCAACGGCACCTTCCTCAACGGCAGCACGCTCGGCACCCGCGAGGCCACGCTCAAGGACGGGGACATCCTCAGCTTCGGCAATGTCCAGTTCTGGTACCTGGTGACGGACACGCTGCACGCGCGGCTGCACGGCTCTCCGGCCCCCAAGGGAGCCAGGGGGCCTCACAAGGGCCGGTAGCGAGGGGCCCCGCTCAGGGCAGCCGGCCCGCCGCGGGGTTCTTGCGCGCGGTGGAGAAGGCGCCGCGCAGGGCGTCCACCACGCCGCCCACCTCACCGGCGTACTGCACGGCGTGGATGGAGTAGAGGTCCTGCACCTCCTCCAGGCGGCGGAACACCTCCTTGAGGTTGGCGCGGTCGCGGGACTCGAGCGCGCACCGGGCCTCGGCGTCGCGCATGTGCTGGAGCCAGGTGGTGCGGAAGGCGAGCCACTGCCGGTCCACCTCGCGGGCCGGGGAGATGCGCACCAGCTTCTCGCGCTCGGACTCGAGCTGGGACCAGAGTGCATCCGCCTCGTCGAGGCACTCCCGGTAGGAGAGCACCTGCTCCGCCGGGGGCTTCCTGGGCGGCGTCATCGCCCGCACCGAGCGCGTCACGCCGATGATGACCGCGATGCAGAAGGCGGACACCACGGCGATGTAGAGGCCGTAGGCGGCGGCGCGGAAGGGACGGTAACGGGGATCTTTCCGGGGATCGGACTCGGACACGGCCCCGTCTTACGACCGCGCGCCCTCCATGGCAACGCCCGGGTGGATCCCAATGTGGAGCAGGCATCCGGACGGGGCCTCCTCCACCCAAGCCACCTCATCCGTTTGGCCGATGAGCCTGTCTCCACGGGTGGATACAGGTTCCGGAGGAGGGGCTTGTCATGACTGTCACAACCACCCAGCAGGATGGCCGGGTCGAACCGGGGCCAGGAGCGAGCAGCCAGCCGCCGGGCATTCCCAGGCCGGTGAGGTGGATGGGGTTCTGGTCGGCCGTCCTCGCGACCGTGCTGACCGCTCTATGGCTCGCACTCGCCTTCGGGATCCAGACCCCGGAGTGGGCGGGAATCGAGGCCTACGCCAGGAGCTTCCACTCGCGCCAGCTCATCAATCTCTTCCCCGCGCTCCTGCTGGCACCGACCCTCGTCGTGAACATGGCCAGCATCCACATGTCCGCGCCCCAGGAGAAGAAGCTCTACAGCCTGCTGGGGATGCTCTTCACCCTCGCGTACATGGCCATCATCTGCACCAACGACTACCTGCAACTGTTCGTGGTGCGGCTCAACCTCTCGAGTGGTGACCTGGAGGGGCTCTCGCTGCTGGCCATGCCCAACTTCCACTCCGCCTTCTTCGCAATCGAGACGATCGGTTACTCGTTCCTGGGCCTCGGGACCCTGTCCGCCGCGTGTGTCTTCCACGGGGACGAGGTGCAGAACTGGATACGCCGGCTGTTCGCGGCGAATGGCATCCTCGGCGTGGCCACCGTACCGGTGGCCCTCCTGGATGTGCCCATGGTTCTACTCCCGGGCCTGGGGCTGTGGTCGCTCATCTCCCTCGTCTCGCTCATCCTCGTCGCCATCTACTTCAAACATGGAACATCGGTCACGGTGAGCCGGCCTCCTCTCCTCACGCAGGCCAACACCTCGAAGTCGGGAGTGTGAGGTAGCTCGTCCGAGGCGAGCAGCCCATCGCACGGAGGTGAAGACCGAGGAAGGCTCCTCCTCGAAGAGCTCGAGCACATGCGCCAGGCACCCGCGTGGGCAATCGCCACGCGAGGGCCCCCTCTTCTCGAGAACCCTGCTCGGATAAGCTCCCGCCCGGACCCGAGGGCCTCCATGGACGAACAACACGAAGCAGGGCCGCGAATCGTCATGGAGGAACAGGCCGGTTACTCGCGGCGTGTCGGGCTCTTCTCGGGCGTCATGCTCGTCATCGGCGGCATCATCGGCTCGGGCATCTTCCTCAATCCCTCCATCGTCGCGCAGCGGGTCCACACTCCGGAGCTCACCCTGGGCGTCTGGGTGCTCGGCGGCGTGGTGGCGCTGATCGGAGCATTCGTCTACGGCGAGCTCGGTCAGCGCGCCCCGAAGGCGGGGGGCAGCTACGTCTACCTTCGCGATGCCTTCGGACCGCTGCCGGCCTTCCTCAACGCGTGGAGCCTGCTGCTGATCATCGCCACCGGAGCCATCGCGGCGGTGGCGGTGGCCTTCGCGAGCTACACGATCGCGCTGCTCGCCCTGCCGGACACGGCCCGGCTTCCGCTCGCGGTGGGTGCCATCGTCCTGCTCTCGGGCATCAACTACGTCGGAGTGAGGCTCGGGGCGCTCGCCCAGAATGTGTTCACGCTCCTGAAGCTGGTGGCGCTCGCGGTGCTCTGCGGTGCCGGGCTCTTCCTGGCCAGACAGGCGCCGGAGGCCGCCCTCGGCGCTTCCGCCGCCCTGCCCGACTCGCTCGGACTGGCCGTGGGCGCGGCTCTGGTCCCCGTTCTCTTCAGCTACGGCGGCTGGCAGCAGACCAACTTCGTGGCCGAGGAGATGATCGACCCCGAGCGCAACCTGCCCCGCGCGCTCCTCCTCGGCGTCATCGCCGTGGTGACGGTCTACCTCCTCGCCAACCTCACCTACCTGCGCACGCTCGGTGCGGAGGGGCTCGCAACGAGCAGCGCACCCGCGGCGGACGCGCTCGGACAACTGCTCGGGCCCGGAGGCCGGACGTTCATCACCGCGGGAATCGCGGTGTCCACCTTCGGTTTCCTGAACCTGGTCATCCTCGTCTCGCCACGCGTCTACCAGGCCATGGCGGCGGATGGGCTCTTCTTCCCGCGGCTCGCCCGGCTGCATCCCCGCTACCGCACCCCCACGTCCGCCATCGTGTTCCAGGCGGCCTGGGCCATCTTCCTCACCCTCTCCGGGACCTACGGCGAGTTGCTCGACGCCGTCGTCTTCGCCGACTGGCTCGTCTTCGGCGCCACGGCGGCAACGCTCTTCGTCTATCGCGCCCGCGAGCGCGCGGGCAGCGTGCCGCGAGCGCGATACCGGGTTCCCGGCTACCCCCTCACCCCGCTGCTCTTCATCGCGGCGGCCGCCTACGTCGTCATCGGTTCCATTGCGTCGAACCCCACCCACGCGCTCGAGGGGGCGCTGCTCCTGCTCGCGGGCGTCCCGGTCTTCTTCTTCTGGCGGCACCGCACGTCCGGGGAGAAGAGCGCGCCGCGGGTGAGCGCACAGGCCGGCGGCGAAGGCTGAGGCTCGCCAGAGTTGTCCACCCGAGGGCTTAGCGGCTCTTTCCATCCACGTGCTGGATGTTCAGCCGGGTCACATCCACGTCATCGAGGCAGCGGGTGTTGACCGCCACCATCGGGCCGTTCGGACCGGTGCCCCGCGCGAAGGAGCGGATGCCGCAGGTCTTGCAGAACAGGTGATGGATGACCTGCTTGTTGAACTGGTAGTCGGTCAGGTTCTGCTCGCCCTTCTCGAGCGTGAAGCTGCTCTCGGGCACGAACGCCAGCAGCGTGCCGGTGCGTGCGCAGATCGAGCAGTTGCACTGGATGACGGGCTTGGAGAGATCGAGCTCGACGCGGTAACGAACGGCGCCGCAGTGGCAGCCGCCGGAATGCGAGGGGGTGGTGGACATGCGCGGAGCCTAGGCAATCGCGACCCGGACAAGCCAGCAGGACATGAGGGGACTCCGGGTCCACATCGCGGACGGGTTACACTCCGCCCCACCATGGCGACTCGAACGAAAGCAGCGAAGAAACAGGTGAAGGCTCCCACCCAGGCGAAGAAGGCCGCGTCGAAGAAGAGCCCGGCGAGGATCCTCCTGCCCAGCGGAGTCGCGGACGACGACAAGAAGAAGGCCGCGCCGAGGAAGAGCCCGGCACGGCGTTCCAAGACGGACAAGTAGCCCGGGCATCAGGTGCTCGGAAAGGGGCGCACGGTGTTCGCCCCATCCGCGCCACGGCCCAGGTATGTTCCGGCCATGAACGACATCTCCTGGAAGAAGCTCGCGCTGCCGGTGACGCTGTTGCTGAGTGGATGTGCCACCCAGGGTGGACGGACCAGCCTCACCGAGACGATGGCGCGCACGCGCATCGTCGACATCAGCCATCCCCTCACGGAGCAGATGCCCGTCTACCCCGGGGGCACGCCGATGTCCGCCAAGGTCAAGGGCACCGTCGAGAAGGACGGGTACTACATCCGCGACTTCACGGTGGGCGAGCACACGGGGACGCATGTGGACGCTCCGGCCCACTTCGCCGCCGGTGCGAAGACGGTGGACCAGCTCCCCGTGGAGTCACTGGCGGGCCCGGCCGCCGTGCTGGACGTCTCCGCCAAGGCCTCGGAGAACGCGGACTACGAGGTGACGGTGGCGGACATCGAGGCCTGGGAGCAGAAGCATGGTGCGCTGGAGCCCCGGCACATCGTGCTCATCCGCACCGGCTGGGCCTCGCGCTGGCCGGATGAGGTGCGCTACCGCAATGCGGACGCCTCCGGCGTGATGCACTTCCCCGGAGTCTCGATGGCCGCGAGCCAGTTGCTGAGCACCCGTCAGGTGCGCGGCATCGGCATCGACACGCTCTCGACGGATCCGGGGCCGAGCAAGACGTTCCAGCAGCACCGGCACTTCCTGAGCGGCGGCGGCTATCACATCGAGAACCTCGCGGACCTCTCCGCCCTGCCGGCCGAAGGAGCCTACGTCGTCGTGCAGCCGGTCTCCGTGCAGGGAGGCAGTGGCAGCCCCGCGCGCGTGCTCGCCTTCATTCCCCAGGAGAGCCGTTAGCCCGCGCGGCCAGCCCGTCTCGGCAACCGCGACACATGTCGCATCGCGAACGCTCTCATCGCCCGCGAGGTCTACACCCCCAGAGTGCTCAGGGTGTCCGTGAGAATGCGGGCAATGTCCGTGGCGTGGGTGTTGAGCATGTTGATGGAGGCGGCGGGGAGGTGGTGTTCGGTGTAGGAGGCAGCGCCGGGGAACTTTTCCGCGAGTCTGGCCTTCTGCTCGGTCATCCGGTAGCCGATGGCATCGAAAAAAGTGACGCATTGCTCGCCAAACACGCACAGCACGGAGCACTTCACCTGGTGGGAGAACCGGGTGAAGTCGAAGAGCTGCGGCTCCTGGATGTGGATGTTCAGGGGTTGGCGCAGGTTGCGCTTGAGGCGGTAGACGGCGTCGTCCACCACGCAGCGCGTATTGATGTCCGGGGGGAGGAAGGCGCTGCGCAGCTTCCAGATGTCCGTGAAGTGGCTTCCGTCTGGCTTGGACTCCCACGCGGCCCACGACGGGTTCTCCGAGGCGGCCTGGCTGCGTGCCTTCTCCACGGCCTCGTCCGGCCACAAGTACGGGTTGTGCAGGAAGAGCCCGGCACAGCGCTCGGGAAAGCGCGCCGCCAGATTGATGCCCATGTAGCAACCCATCAGGCTGCCCACCATGCAGAAGCGCTGGATGCCCAGGTGCTCCACCACACACATGACAGCGTCCGCCAACTGCTCCAGCGTCACCGACCTGTCCGGGTTGTCGCTCGCGCCGTAGCCCAGCTCGTCGATGGCCACCACCCTGCGCTCCTCCGAGCCCAGGAGCTCCTGCAGTTCTCGGAACTCGTCCACACTGCGCGGGCTCATGTGCAGACACACCAGCGCGGCGCGGTCCGGCCGCGGCGTGCCCACCGCCACGTAGTGAATCAGCCCATACGGCGTCTTGACCAACCCGCGTTGTTTCAGCACCATCCGCGCAATCCCTTTCCTCTATGCACAGCGGAGGGCGGGCCTGGAACGGCCGCCCCTGTCCATGTTCTCTACCCCGGCAGAAAGACGAGCTGCGAACGCATCGTGTTCATCTTGTTGACGGTCTCGATGTATTCGCGCTCCGCGATCGACTCGGCGACGATCCCGGCGCCCGCGTTCAGCCGAACAGTGCTCCCGTACTGGTAGACAGCCCGGATGGCGATCGCCATGTCCGCCGCGCCCCGGCTGTCCATCCAGCCGATCGCGCCGCCGTAGACCCCCCGCGGCTCTCGCTCGAGGCGGCCGATGAAGCGCAGTGCCGTGCCTTTATCAATGCCAGACACCGTGATCCCGGGAAACAGCGCCTTGAGCGCGTCCCACACGGTCTTCTCCTGGGCGAGCCGGCCAGAGACCCTGGACGACAGGTGCTGCACGAAGCGGAACGGCTTGACTTGCATGAAGTCATGGATCCGCACGGAGCCGGCGAGGCATACCGAGCGAAGCTCCTCCTGGGCGGCGAGGATCGAGAGCGCGTGCTCCTTCACCTCCTTCGCGTCGGAGTAGAGCTCGCTCCTGATGCGCAGGTCCTCCTCGGCGTTCGCGCCGCGAGGCCTCGTCCCCGCGAGGGGGTTCGTCATGACCAACCCGGAGGCATCGGCCTCGAGCAGGAGCTCGGGGCTCAGTCCGGCACCGGCGACGTGGCCGAGCTGGAAGCAATACGAGCGCGCCGCGTGGTTGGTGCGCACGGCCGCGGCGTAGGTGCCAAGGACATCGAGCGCTCCCGGGATGTCCACGGAGCGCGAAAGAATGGCCTTCTCCAACTCGCCCGCCCGGATCGCCTCCGAGAGCGACAACACCTTGTTCTGGTAATCGTCGCGATCGGAGAAATCAATGTCCGGCGGGGTGGGGGCGGCCGTGGTCTGGTCGTCGCTCGTCGTCGAGACGATCCGCTCGATCGCCTCCTTGTTCGCCGCGCTTTGGACCAAGGCGCACCCGCCGCGGAGGTGGACCTCGATGGCCGGAATCACGAGGTGGAGCAGGGGCCAGCTCATCGCCTTGCCGTAGGGATGATAGAAGCGGGCGACGTCGAACCCGACGTACCCGTACGCCGTCCAGTGCGGGATTCCCACCTCGGCGAGCATGCGCTCGATCTGCTTGAACGGATCATGCGCACGCTCCGAGCGGCGCGGGCCGGAAGGGCCCTCGAGGATGAGCTCGTCTCCCGAGAGGAGGACCCTGGCGAGGCAACCGCCGACGATCCTCGTCTCGGTGCCGCTCTCGTACATCACATAGTCATCCAGCACACCGGCATCGCGCAGTCCTTTCAGGATGCCGTGCGGCCTGCGCGCGCCTGGGATGATGCCCTGTCCCTGGACCATTTGACTCAAGGCGCTCGCCCCCAGACCTGGAAGAACATGTGCGAGATGATCAAGACGTCCGGGCGCGCGATGTGCTCATGCAGCGCCCGGAGGTGCGTGTCGAGCTCGTCCTCGCTGATCCGTCCGTCGGCGAGCAGGTGCGCACGGACGTTGCCGATGAACTCGAGGAAGATGCCGCGCCGCGGATGTCCGGGGGGATAGACGTGAATCAGCGGGTGCACGCGCAGGTCGATGAGCCCCGCCGCGCGGAAGAGGCTGTGCGTCCGCCGGCCGATGAACAGGTCGATCCCATTGTCGCGCGAGTAGGCCTCGTAGACCGCGAACAGCCGGTCCCACGATGGGTGCGGCGGGTCGCAGCGATGCGCTGCATAGTCCGCCTCGTGGCTGGCGACAACGCCGCCCGGCCGGGCGAGCGCGACCATTTCCCGCACGATCTCCTCTGGCCTCGGCACGTTCACCAGCACGAGCCGCGCATGCACGAGATCGAACGATGCGCGCGGCAAGCCGCTGGCGCGTGCGTCGCCCGCGACGACCTCGATGTTGGCCAACCCTCGCTCGCGGACGAAAGCCCGCGCGAGCGCGGCTGCCCGCGCATTCTTCTCGAGCCCGACGACAGAGCCGGAGGGGCCAACCCGCTCGGCGAGGAGCTCGAGGCTCCCCTGCGGCCCACAGCCGAGATCGAGGACGCGCTCGCCCGGCCCGACCCCGATCTGATTGAGCAACCCCCCTGTCTCATGCGCGAGATCCCGCGATTGTTGCCGCAGCCTGAGCGCTTCGCGTTCGCTGTAGCCAAGAAGATACTGTTCGTCTCGCATCATCCGGTTGTCCTTGTTGGAATCGCAGGAGCTGCCTGCGGCTCAGCGAACGTCAGGTGCGGAGCGTGGCGTCCGTGGCCTTTCGCCACGCACCGAGCAGGTGATCGATCACCTCCCGCAGCCCCACGCCCTTCGTCACCTGGGTGAAGACGAACGGCCCGTCGCCCCGCATCTTCCGCGCGTCGCGATCCATCACCGACAGGTCCGCGCCCACGTGCGGCGCCAGGTCCGTCTTGTTGATGATCAGCAGGTCCGACTGGGTGATGCCCGGCCCACCCTTGCGCGGCACCTTGTCCCCACCCGCCACGTCGATGACGTACACCGTGTAGTCCGCCAGCTCCCGGCTGTACTGCGCCGCCAGGTTGTCTCCCCCGCTCTCGACGATGAGCAGCTCCGGCTTCAGCGCCTCCATCAACTCCTCGAGCGCCAGCAGGTTGTGGCTGATGTCCTCGCGAATCGCCGCGTGCGGGCAGCCGCCCGTCTCCACCGCCTTGATGCGCTCGGGCGAGAGCGCCTGGTTGCGCACCAGGAACTCCGCGTCCTCCTTGGTGAAGATGTCGTTGGTCACCACGCCCAGCCGGTAGCGCTCCCTCAGCTCCCGGCACAGCGCCAGCACCAGCGCCGTCTTCCCGCTGCCCACCGGCCCTCCAATGCCAATCGTGAAGGCCCTCGCCGAGAAGTCGCGGCGCTCGGGCTGCTCGCGCTCGTGGAAGTGACCCGGGTGGTCCCACTCCTCGTGCGTGTGGTCATGGTCGTCGTCATGGCCGTGGCCACGGTGGTCGTCGTGCATGGTTCACCTCAGGAAAGGAACAACCGTGAGTAGAGCCTGTCGTGTGTGGAGCCGAGCAGGTCCATCAGGGGTGATGTCTGCGCCAGCGACTCCACCCCCAGCCCGGCACACGTCTCCAGCACCGTGTCCAGCAGGGGCGCGCACCGGTTCTGCAGCTGGTGGGACTCGTGCGTGCCGGCAATCCCGATCCGCACCGCCGCCGACAGCGCCCCTCGCAGCGTGAGGGACAACAGGAGCCGCTGCGCGTCGGACAGCTCGACGTCCAGCACGCGCAGCACCGCGCCGAACAGGGGCGCGTGGTGGTAGAGCACCCCCGCCTCCCGCGCCGCCTGCCGCAGCGGCCCCACCGGCCCGGGGAAGATGCGCGCGCACGTGTCCAGGAAGGCCCGCCCCTGCGTGCGGCTCGCCCGGTTGGCCACGTGGTTGGTGAGGAAGGCGTCCGCGCGTGCGTCCAACGTCTCCAGCGTCGAGGGCTCACGCCAGGCCGCTCCCAGCAACGGCAGCGCCCCGTGCCCCGTCTGCCACATCAGCTCGTGCACGAAGCGCTCCAGGCCCTCGCGCCCGCGCACCTCGCCCTGCTGTACCGCCGCCTCCAATCCTCCCGAGTGCGCGAAGCCCCCCGTGGGGAAGCCCGAGTCGGCCAGCTGCAGCACCCTCCACGCGGAGCCCATGTGCGTCTCTCAGAAGAGCGAGTAGCGCTGCGCCAGGGGCAACCGGACGGCGGGCTCGCAGGTCAGCAGCTCGCCATCCGCGCGCACCTCGTACGTCTCCGGATCCACCGTGAGCACCGGCAGCGCGTCGTTGAGCTTCATGTCCCGCTTGCCGATCCCCCGGCACCGCTTCACCCCGGAGAGCTGCTTGGACAGCCCCAGTCCCCGCACCGTCCCCTCGGCCAGCGCGCGGCCCGAGACGAAGGCGATGCTGGTGGCTCCCAGCGCATGGCCCCGGGCTCCGAACTGCGGCCGCATGTAGAAGGGCTGCGGCGTGGGAATGGACGCTCCCGGGTCTCCCATCTGCGCCCAGGCGATGAAACCGCCCTTCACCACCAGCTCCGGACGGATGCCGAAGAAGGCCGGCCGCCACAGCACCAGGTCCGCCAGCATCCCCACCTGCACCGCGCCCACCTCGTGCGCCAGCCCATGGGCGATCGCCGGGTTGATGGTGTACTTCGCCACGTAGCGGCGGATGCGCAGGTTGTCGTTGTCCCCCGTCTCCTCGCGCAGGCGCCCGCGCTGCTCCCGCATCTTGTGCGCCGTCTGCCACGTGCGGGTGATGACCTCGCCCACCCGGCCCATGGCCTGGCTGTCCGAGGACATCATGCTGATGGCCCCCAGGTCGTGCAGGATGTCCTCCGCCGCGATCGTACTTCCCCGGATGCGGCTCTCGGCGAAGGCCACGTCCTCGGGAATCTCGCGGTCCAGGTGGTGACACACCATGAGCATGTCCAGGTGCTCGTCCAGCGTGTTCACCGTGTACGGCCGCGTGGGGTTCGTCGAGCTCGGCAGCACGTTCGGCTGGCCGCACACCCGGATGATGTCCGGCGCATGCCCGCCGCCCGCTCCCTCCGAGTGGTACGTGTGGATGGTCCGGCCCTTGAACGCGGCGATCGAGTCATCCACGAAGCCCGACTCGTTCAGCGTGTCCGTGTGGATGGTGATCTGCACGTCCTCGCCCTCGGCCACCGACAGGCAGTTGTCGATGGTGGCCGGCGTCGTGCCCCAGTCCTCGTGCAGCTTCAGACCGATGGCTCCCGCGGCGATCTGATCCAACAGGCCCTCGGGACGCGAGGTGTTGCCCTTGCCGGTGAGGCCGATGTTGAGCGGAATGTTGTCCGTGGCCTGCAGCATGCGCCGGATGTTCCACGCGCCGGGCGTGCACGTGGTGGCGTTGGTGCCCGTGGCCGGCCCCGTGCCTCCGCCCACCCAGGTGGTGATGCCGCTGGCGATCGCCTCGTCCGCCTGCTGCGGGCAGATGAAGTGGATGTGCGAGTCGATGCCGCCCGCCGTGACGATGAGCCCCTCGCCCGCGATGGCCTCGGTGGTGACGCCCACCACCATGCCCGGCGTCACCCCCGCCATCACGTCCGGGTTGCCCGCCTTGCCAATCCCGGTGATGCGCCCCGCCTTGATGCCGATGTCCGCCTTGTAGATGCCCGACCAGTCGACGATGAGCGCGTTGGTGATGACGCAGTCGAGCGCCTCCGCGTCCCCCACCCCGGACTTCTGGCCCATGCCGTCGCGCAGCACCTTGCCGCCGCCGAACTTGCACTCGTCCCCGTAGACGGTGAAGTCCTTCTCCACCTGCGCCACCAGCCCCGTGTCCCCCAGCCGCACCCGGTCCCCCGTGGTGGGACCGAACATGTCCGCGTAGTGACGGCGATCCATCTTCCGGCTCATGCGCCCTCCTCGTGTCCGAAGCCCCGCGCGGCCACCTCGGCCAGGGCGCGCTCCTGGTTCTCCGGCGTCACCGGCCCCGAGCCCAACGCGTTGCCGCCCCACACCACCCTCGCCCCCGCGATGGCCACCAGCGACACCGTCTTCTTCTCCCCGGGCTCGAAGCGCACCGCCGTCCCCGCGGGGATGTCCAGCCGCCTCCCGTACGCCTTCGCCCGATCGAACACGAGCGCCCGGTTCGTCTCGAAGAACGGGTAGTGGCTGCCCACCTGCACCGGACGGTCTCCCCGGTGGGTGATCTCCAGCGTGACGGTGTCGCGGCCCTCGTTGAGCACCAGCTCGCCCGGCTGCACCAGCACCTCTCCCGGCCGCACCTCCTCCGGCTGGGGCGCCCGCTGGAAACGCTCCAGCGGCGGCACCGGGAGGAAGCTGCCGTAGAGCGCCAGCGACAGGTCGCCGTGCTCGGCCTCGATGGGGTGGTGCACCGTCACCAGCTTCGAGCCGTCCGGGAAGGTGCCCTCCACCTGCACCTCCGCCACCATCTCCGGCACGCCCTCCATGACCTGCGCTCGCCCGAGCATCTTCCGTCCCACATCCATCAACTCGGCCACGCCGCGGCCGTCACGGATGAGCTCCAGGAGCTGGGTGGCGATGAGCGCCACGGACTCGGGGTAGTTGAGCCGCAGGCCCCGCGCCAGACGCTTCTGGGCCAGGAAGCCCGCGCCATGCAGCAGCAGCTTGTCGATCTCACGCGGTGACAGGTGCATCGCCCCTCCGGGTGGGCCGCCCAGCACCAGGGCGGGACGGCCAAGGGGCCACCCTAGTCGAGTGCCCACGAAGTTTTTGGACATAGTTGCGGGGGATGAATAGCTCTGACTAAACGACCGGACAGAAACACCTGAACAGGCGCTCACTACCACCGGTAACTGGGCTCCAGTTAGCCCATCATATTCATGACAACTGGCCCAACTCATGCATGAGAGCAGGAGCCAGGGGCTCTTGTGAGCGATTTCGAGCACAGAACAGACGTCGGCCCTCCCGTGGGCGCGGGTAGCAAGCAGGAGTGGTTGGAAAGGGTGCGGCGAACGACTCGACGGATGAGCGGTAATGGCTGTCGAGGTTACGTGATGTGGGCCGTACTCAGAGCGCCGAGCTGGCTCCACAGCTTGCGCCAGAGACCGGCCGACTCCTGGCCCATGACCAGCACCACCCGCCTGGCGTGCACCAGTACCCGCGCCGCCACCTTGAGCACCCGCTCGCGAACACGGCGCAGCCCCCAGCCTTCGCCCGTGGCCTGCTCCATCAACACGCGCGCGGCGTGCACGAGGTCGTAGGCCAGCGCGTTGAGCAGCAGGCGCACCTCGTTGTTGGCGAAGGCATCGATTGAAACCGAGCGCTGCACGGGCGGATGGCCCTGGTAGTTGGACTTGGGCCGTTTGGCCGAGGAGAGCGCCGGGGCCAGCACGTCCATGAGCTCTCCGAAGTGCCCCTCGGCCGTGCCGCGCTGGCGGTAGTGCGTAAGCAACGCTTCGGCGGGCATCTGCTCCGTCGTCCAGCTCGTCACCAGCCAGAAGGCATAGGGAAAGAGTTCCTCCTTCCTCTGCACCAGCACCAGCACCAGCACCAGCACCACGCGCCGCGCACGGCTCCATCCTTGCGCCTGGTACTCCGACTCGTACAGGAAGGTACCTGGCTGGCCCTGGGGGACGCCCGAGTGGAGGAAGCGCCAGAGGGCTGCCTCCTTCTGCAGTGGCGCCGTGTTGCGCACGCGCGCCACGTAGGGCGTGCCTCGCTCCTCCAGCATCCCCAGCAGCTTCTCCTCGGGGAAGCCCGCATCCATGCGCACCGCCGCCACCTCGCATACTTCCTTCTCCACCCGCTCGAGCAACTGGGAGATGAAGTCCAGCGCCCCGCTGGCGCTGTGCACGTTGCCCTCGCGCAGTCTCACGTCCAGCAAGTCCCCCGTCTCCGCCATGCTGGCCACCAGCGGATGGTACATGCGCACTCCATAGTGTCCGTTGTACGCGCTGCCCTCCTGGTGCCCGTGCACCTCCACCGGCAGTCCATCCACGTCCACCGTCACCTGCTTCAGCCGCTCGCCCTTGGGCCTCGACGCCCTCAGTCTGCGCCCTGTCAACCACACCAGTGCCTCTCTGAGCACCTCGCGGTTGCCCTCCTGGGCCAGCATGGCCGTCAGCCGGGACAACGTCGGAGCGCCGCGTCCTCGCGCAGCGCGTCCGCGTCATCGATGTCTTTCCACCCCTGCGCCAGCAGCAACAGGTGCGTGCGCACCAACTCCCGCAGCGAGTGGGTGATTCGGCTCTCGTCCCGCGTGTCCGTCAGCGTCTCCCCCAGCCAACGTGTCAGCCCCAGCCTCTCGTCCACCTCCCGCAGCAGCACCGCCCCTGCTTCCGACGTCAACCGCTCCGC